>NZ_JAWOWL010000012.1:0-137145 GCF_033340395.1 Vibrio sp. 1159
TCACCTTGAATCGTGACACTAGGAACTTCAAACTGGTTTTCGTATCCATCGCCGCCATCAAGAATATCCACCGTTAATATAGCATCGGGATTCAACCGCTCAGGAGCCTGAGTCTCAGAAGTTGGGTTCTCTCTTTCTTGCACTGCTGGCCTAGTAACATAGCCATTAGAAACGAGTTGCTCAGGTAAAACAGCGCGAATATAGGCAACAAAACTTAACCCACCAGAAGACTCACTAAAATCTCGAACGCTCTGATTAAAAGTGGATTCAATACCGTTTTGAGATGCAATTAAAAGATCATTCGAACTCGATTCATCCTCACTTGTTGTATCTTCATTAAATGCAATATCGAGAATGTCAGTATTAAGAACAACCACCTCTACTTCTGGAACTAATTGTTCGTTGGGCAACATTTGGATCCAAGAACCGTCACTTAAAACCGCCCAAAGAACATTACCGATTTGAATGTAGAGTATTGGCTGCATAATTCGCCCCATATGAAACAACGAACTTTAAGTATGGTCGACGAATATGACTGTTCAAATGAAACTAGAAAAAACATGGCCCTAAATGGCTCTAATGAGATATTGAACCAAAAACATACCTCATGTATGCGAGAAAGAGCCATTGGGATAAACTACTTCTGGCGTAACCCATCCACTGGAAATTGATTGAAATTCCCCTTGCTACAATCGGGCTTATATCCAAATGGAGCAGGGAAAGGAATCGTATCGCAGCTTGTTGCAACGGAAGATTCAAACTTTACTCTCTTTCCTATCATGATAGGAAATAACCATGTGGCATTATTTCTTAAATCAAACTCCTCTTTAGGGTCATCAATCAAATTGTATATTTCAGGGATCTGTAATGGGCGCCCTTTCTCCGGCATGATATCTTGATCAATAAAGTGCATCTTGTAATTTTCCCACTTATAAGCGTAGGTTTCAGAGCCATTGTTAACGATAAAACCATCTCGATTAGACTTTTCACTATCTCCCTTTAAAAAGGCCCACTGATCAATACTATCTATTGTTCTATCGCTTGGTAATTTGTATCCACCGACATGAGAAAGTGAGGCAAATAGATCCACAACATGGATAATTTCATCACTCACTCTGCCCGGTTTGATGTGGTTAGGCCAAGAGGCAATAAATGGTGTTCGGAGAGAGCCTTCAAGAGCCGTAAAGTACGCACCACGCCATGGTCCGCTAGAGCCTTGGTATGGCATATGCCACTCTGGACCGTTGTCAGAAAACCAAATCACTAGTGTATTGTCTTTAATTCCTGCTTTTTCTATTGCACCAATAACTTGCCCAGCTCGAAAATCTATCTCAGCTAACACATCTGAGTAATTTCCTTTGCCTGTTTTACCAATAAAATCAGGATGAGGTAGCGTCGGTAAATGTGGTTGAGTAAAAGTAATTACAGAGAAAAATGGCTTATTCTCTTTCACATTTCGATTTATAAAATCTGTGGCATGTTCAACTAGCTCACTGTCAATCGTTCTACGTGAGTCCAAATTATATTCTTTGACCCCTTTAGGATCCTGCCCTGCTCTAGCTGAAAGGATTTGAGGTTTAGGTAATATAGCTTTATAACCGGGTTGAGAGCTATATTCTGACTCATCCGTCGTATTTGCAATGCCATACCATTCATCAAAGCCTTGATCCGTTGGAAAGCGCCCTTTTTGGTCTCCCAAATGCCATTTCCCGTAAAGGCTCGTGTTATATCCTTGTTCCTTAAACTTCTCTGCAATGGTTATCTCCCAGTTCACCATACCGTAAGGCACTCCCCAAACAACCTTATCTGTCCCAGATCTAAGCGCTCGCCTCCCCGTCATGAATGAGGAGCGAGTTGGCGTGCATTGCGGTTCCACATTAAAATTAGTAAGGCGTACACCTTCTCTAGCAAGTTGATCTAAGTTTTTAGTTTCAACACCTCTGGTACTCCCATAGGAACTTAGTTCCCCCCACCCAAGGTTATCAACCAACATTACCACGACATTTGGTGTCTCTTCCGCAACCACTTCTAACGGGATACATAGAAACAGGATAGTTGCTAGTTTATTTTTCATAGTGTCGCCTTTCATTGAAATTCAATCCTGTAAGTGCGTCTTATCACACTTAAAACACACTAAAGTCTAGTCCATGTTAGTTAACATTTTTGAAAAACAGGGATTACTTGGAAGCAACAAAAAACCTCTACTATATTCAACTGACTACATTGTCTCATTTGGTGTCATCTAACTCGACTTCGCCATGATGAACACAATTAGTAACGTTATATAACGATAATGGATTCATTTATCGCGGAGGATTTTCATGCGAAACTCGATTAAAAAGGTAATGGCATTGGTCGGTACATTAGCTGCGTCCACAGCCTTTGCTGCCGATAAGCCCAACATCCTTGTGTTCTGGGGTGACGATGTAGGTGTATACAACATTAGTGCGTATCACAATGGTATGATGGGAGGGAAGACTCCTAACATTGATAAAATCGCCAATGAAGGTGCCATTTTCACAGACGCTTACGCACAACAGAGTTGTACTGCCGGACGAGCCTCATTTATTCTGGGTCAACATCCGTTTCGTACCGGTCTATTGACTATTGGTATGCCCGGCGCAAAAGAGGGTATTCAATCGAAAGATCCTACTATCGCAGAGTTACTTAAAAATCACGGCTATGTGTCTGGTCAGTTTGGTAAAAACCACCTTGGTGATCAAGATGAGCACCTACCAACTAACCATGGGTTTGATGAGTTCTTTGGTAACCTATACCATTTAAACGCGGAAGAAGAGCCTGAGTCTGAGTTTTATCCAAAAGATCCAGAGTTTCGTAAAAAATTCGGACCTCGAGGCGTGTTGAAGGCGACTGCGGATGGCAAAATCGAGGACACAGGTCCCCTTACTCGTAAGCGTATGGAAAACGTAGACCGAGAGTTCATGGATGCTAGCTTGGCCTTTATGGAAAAAGCAGTAAAAGAAGACAAACCATTCTTTATTTGGCATAACTCAACCCGTATGCACGTCTGGACACATTTGAGTGAAGAATATCAAGGGAAGTCAGGTTACGGCTTATACGCCGATGGCATGATGGACCTAGATGATCAAGTAGGTGTCATGCTTGATAAACTTGAAGAGCTAGGCGTAGCAGATAACACCATTGTTGTTTTTAGTACCGATAATGGCGCTGAGAAATTTACCTGGCCAGATGGTGGTACTACACCGTTCAAGGGCGAAAAAGGTACGACTTGGGAAGGCGGATTCCGCGTTCCGATGATGGTACGCTGGCCTGGAAACATTAAACCAGGAACGGTTATCAACGATATCTTTTCACAAGAAGACTGGATGCCAACTCTACTAGCAGCTGTGGGCGAACCTGATGTGAAAGAAAAACTATTGAAGGGTCATAAAGCAGCGGGCAAAACCTTTAAAGCACATTTAGATGGCTACAACCAACTTGATCTGCTGACTGGTAAAGCTGATGAAGGCGCACGCAAAGAAATCTTTTACTTCGATGCTGGTGGTAATTTAAACGCCGTTCGTTATAAAGACTGGAAGATCCACTTCAGTGTTATGGAGGGTGCCATTAATGAGGCATACCGCAAAACACCTAGTTGGCCTTTGATTGTAAACCTTCGTATGGATCCATTTGAGGTCGGTCCAGATGCAGCACTTTACGTCAGACATTTTTACGCTGATCAAATGTGGATGTTCGTTCCTGCTCAAGCTATCGTGCGTAAGTTCCTAGAGACATTTAAGGAGTTCCCTGCAACGAAAGGTAGCTCGTTAAGTATTGAAAAAGTGGTAGAAACAATGACACAGCAACCTAGAAACTAGACCCTAGGTATCGAAGCTACTGTGGAATTAACTAAGGCCTCAATTGTGAGGCCTTTTATTTCGTTGCAATTGTTTGGTTGCAGCAAGTTATGGTCAAACAAAGATTATCATTTAGTGCTCTCTTTAAACACTTGATTCCAATCTTGTTTCATATCGACAAATAGCCAACCTTGCTCTTCACCTACTTTAAACGATTTATCTAACTTACCAACATGAGAATCTTTATCATACGCCCATTCACGCTTGTCATCCGTGTGATGGATAATCGCAGAAAATCTTGGACCTGAACCTGCTTTCGTCCACTCTAACATCTGTAAATCACCATCAGAATTACCAAACGCCATGACCGGACGTTTGCCAATGAAGTTTTGAATCGTCACAGGCTTTACTGCTTTGTCATTGACAAAGTCTATTTCCGGCATGCGTTGGATGGTAGGTTTTCCATCAACACTTTGATATTCCGCCTTTAACGTCGTTCCCACGATGTTTTGCGTTGGAATGCCGTATACTTCCGGCGCCCAAACGCGCATAAATTCAATTCCGCCTCCAGAAACGATGTAGGTCTGATAGTCGTTCGCTCTTAAATAGTCGAGCAGTTCGAGCATAGGTTGATAGACCATTTCAGTGTATGGTCTACCCGTTGTTGGATGGACAGCCGTTTTCAACCATTCCTTAACTTCTTGATGAAACTGTTCAGTAGACATTCCAGAATGGGTTGCCATAACAAGCTTCATTACACCTTCGAGTCCTTGTTTACCAATCCCCTCCATGTCACCTTTTAATGCGGAAGCAAAGGGTTCGGTTGTCTTCCAATCAGGATGCTCAGAGGCCATTTCTTTTACTCTATCGATCGCAAAAAACAACTGTAGATAAACAGGCTTTTCTGCCCAAAGTGTTCCATCATTATCAAACGTCGCGATTCGTTGGCTTTCAGGAACATAGGAATCCGAACCTTGGGTCGTTGTTTTCGTAACAAACGCCATAATAGCTTGCTTAGCGTCAGTGTTGTTCCATGACGGAAGTGGATCTTGCATATCAGCCGCAACAGCGTAACTAGACAGAGCAAAACCTGTTGCTAAGACAATCGTCTTTAACTTTATAGCCATCTTAATTCCTTATATTGAGGTGCTAGGTGCGAATCCAATCAAAAGTATAGTTCAATTGAAACAGGCGCATATTGAACTGACATATCCAACGGCCACCAAAGAGTGACACCGTCACTAAATTGGTTCACTATTTTATTGAAATAGGAACATGGAATTTACCGATTAGAGTTTAAGTTCATTGGCTTCAACTGATGTAGAGGCACTTTTACGTCCCTTTTTCTGATTGAGCTCTTCAATAACATAGTCGGGAGCGACCTTCGTTAGCTCTGTTAAACAGTCATCCGTTTTAGGGTTGCCGTATCTGACATAGATGTCACACACGGCATACAATTGTTCTGGAGCACCGGATATCAAATACGCTTGCTCAAAAGCGTTGACAGACTTCTTCAAGTCTAACTCTTCTTGCAGAACACCATTTAAATACCAAAAGTAACTGTTCGTCTTTGCCATCGTCGCAGCTTTGTCTATTTCAAACGCCGCTTCTTTCTTTTTGTCTAATCTAACCAAAGCGAGAGATTTAGAATAATGCAGCGAGGCATCTTCTGAATTTAGCTTGATACCCTCGTCAAGCACGTTGATAGCTTTTTGGTCTAGCTGTTGCGCTCGGAAGTTGTCTGCGTAGCTCAACCAAACTTGAGGGTTGTTTGGCTCAAGCTTAGTTAACTCTGGGTATATCAGCGCCGCTTTATCCCAATCACGATGCCAACGGTAAACGTCTGCAAGTAATAACTTGGAAACATTATCGTTCTTACTGGACAAGTGTGCTGTCAGCTCTGAAACAGGCCCCTCAAGTGATTGCTGTTGCTCCGAACTCAAATTGGCGTAATCTCGAACGAGGTTAATCGCTGCTGTAATTCGCACCATGGCGGCGTCATCACTCAATAATGGTGAAATCAAACGCCAACGGTGCTCAATCATATATGGCTGTGCTCCCACGATCGCAGCTTCGCGAATACCTGCATCTTCATCCTGCAACCCACGCGCAACTGCAACCAACGCATTTTGGCTTGGATAGTTGGCTAACTCACGTAAAGCATCAATACGTTTTTCTGAAGACAACTTTTTATTTTGCGCATCATAAGACAGCTTTTCGACTCGTTGCGCCGGTGTCATTTGAGCTTCTTGTGGAGTGACAACCGTTGTCGGCGATACCTGGTCTGGGTCTAGCAATGTTGTTTCTTGTGCCACTGCTGTTTGACTCGCAGCAATGCCGATCGAGATCACGAGTAATGATTTAGAGAGCAGCTTAATTTTTTGCATTCAATAACCTATATTCTTTCATTTCCGGGCCTGTAGCAGGCGTAGTGACTATCTTAAAACTTCGTTTCAAACACAGTCTGTGTTTGAGTAGCTTGCTGGCGTAGAATCTGGTCACTGTATTTACCGTGAACCACTGGGTTACCTGTCGCTCGTAAGATGTACGCCATCGACTGATCAACATGGGTAAAAAACTTCTTCCAACCCGCGCAGAGATAATTAAGACCAGGCTCACCTTGCCTAGTACGGATAAAACGGTTTTTGGGACATTCTCCAAAACATGCAAATTGATAATCACATTGAAGGCACTGTTGGGGCAGCGTACGACTTTTAGCAAACCCAAATTTCTGCTGTTCAGAGCTATAAGCGAGCGTATCGAGCTTTTCGTGATGAAAGTTTCCAACCTTATATTCTGGGTACACGTAATGATCACACGCAAACACATCACCATTAGGCTCCATTGCTAAGCCTTTCCCGCAGATTTCACCTAACGTACACAGTGGGTTTTTTCTGCCCATCCAGGTTTCGATACTGGCTTCAAAGTACTGCACAAACACGTTGCCGATATCGTGTAAAACCCATTCATTGAAAATCGCGATCAGAAAATTTCCCCATGCTTCATCCGCAACGCAAAAAGGCTCAACAACGGCATCTTTATGACCTGGGATCAACCGTTTATCTCCTTGCTTTAGTTGCTCGTTTGGCTCCCAAGTTTGAGGGGCGGTTGTTCTGAATGTTTTCTGTTCAACTATTGGAATAAACTGCATTTGAGGGGAGCGTACTTCATCTCGCAAGAATCGGTACACTTCAAGTGGGTTACGGCCGGTCAAGTTGTTAACACAAGTGAGCGTAGCAAACTTTACTTCGTGCTTATGTAATAATTCAACCGCATTCATAACTTGCCGGAATGTGCCTCTACCAGCTCGGTTTGTTCGGTAAGCGTTGTGCATCATTTCTGGGCCATCAATGCTTAAACCGACGAGAAAGTTGTTCGCCTTTAAAAACTCACACCATTCATCGTTAAGCAGTGTGCCATTAGTCTGGAGATCATTGGAGATCGTAATGCCATCGGGACGGTATTTATTCTGTAGCTCAACAATTGTCTTGAAATAATCCAAACCTAGCATTGTCGGCTCACCACCCTGCCAAGAGAAAATGATTTCAGGTGTATTCTGTCCCGCTATATATTGACGGATATAGGTCTCTAGCGTTTCCTCATCCATGACTGGTGAGCAGCCTGGCTTGTACTCAAGTAAATCTTGTTTGCTTAGGTAATAACAATAGGTGCAATCGATATTGCACACTGCACCGATAGGTTTCGCCATGACATGTAATCGCTTGGATGCTTTTCCATTGAACTGCGGACCTTGATTTATGTGCATTCATCACCTTCTTAGTTGCTAGCCTGTGCCCAACGGCGCTAAGACTAATCATTAAGTTAATCGCCTAGTGTGATGATAATGTTCAATTATTCGTGGCGCTTGTTATAGTGTGTATAACTGTTTTTCATAGACTTGCCTGATAAAATTCTTTGATCATAAATGTTGATGGAGCTCCCCTATGAAGCATTCCAAAAGTAATACTCTTTACCTTGGTGCCGCTATTTCGATTTCGCTAATTATGACTGGATGTGCAACAACACAACCTAGACCTCTTGCTCAAAAAATCGATCAAGATATGGTTCTTATTGAAGGCGGACAATTTACGATGGGCTCGGATAATCCATCAGCAAATAAATCCGAGCGCCCGGCCCGCACCGTTCGCGTGGAAGATTTCTATTTGGCAAAATTTGAGGTAACCCAAGAGTTATTCGAATCGGTTACAGGATCTTCTCTGAGCTATTTTAGAAACCCAAATACGCCCGTAAATAACATTAGCTGGCAACAAGCCAATTATTTTATAAAGAAATTGAATGAAAAAACGGGAGAGCACTATCGTTTACCCACCGAAGCAGAATGGGAGTTTGCAGCGAAAGGGGGGAATCTAAGTCAAGGATTCACTTACGCGGGGTCTGATGATATTAACGACGTTGCCTGGTATGCCAATAACTCAAACAATAAAGCACACAAGGTAGGTCAGAAAAAACCGAATGAGCTTGGCTTATACGATATGACGGGTAATGTTGGTGAGTTTGTTATTGATGCCTTTGATGAAGGCTATTACAAATCGGCACCAAGTAATAATCCGGTAAACGCAAAAGATGAAAAAGAAAGCCTTGCACACAAGTCTGTACGAGGTGGTAGCTTTGCCTATGATGCTGACGAATCCGAAAACTATCGTCGCGATTTTGCTAGCCAGTCAGTCATCATGTCCGACATGGGGCTGAGATTAGCGAAAGACGCTGATTAAACTAAGCAAGAAAAAAGTGGAGCGATAAAAGCTCCACTTTTGGTAATTAGCTCCTATTGACCCCAACAATAGAGGCTTTAAGCTGATCAATAGCTTGTTTAGGTGCATAGTGACTAAGCTCTTGTATGCACCTATCGAAAGCAAAAGCGACAGCACCTTTTTTATGATTTCTCGCTAGAACCTCGCATTGAGCAAACAAGTGTTGTGGATTGCCACCGACTTCAAATGCTGTATGCAACGCTTTACTGGCTTCTAGAACATCGCTTTTTTCTAAAGCTAGACCGTACACGTACCAATAATGCGCATTAGTTTCACCAACTTCTGCGGCGCGTCTAAGTAGCTTTTTCGCATCATCAGCTTTGCCTTGACGCAACAAAGAAAGACCTGCGCTGTATGGTAACGTGCTGGATTTAGGTTGAGCTTTCATCCCTTGTTGTAGCACCGTGAGCGCAGCTTCTTCTTTACCTAGGTGACGATACAAATCTGCTAGGTTAACGTAGCTATTTTCGAAATAGGGTTCGATGCTGATCGCTTGTTTATACAGCTCGGCCGCTTTGTCGATTTCACCTAAGCTGCGGTACACATTCGCCAAATTGGTTCTTCCGAAACCACGATCGGCATTAAACTCTTGAATTTCCATGTACTCTTCTAAAGGTGATTTAATGATATCTTTTTGTAAAGGGGTCATTTGTGCGTAGTTCGCTACCAGCACCGAGGCAGCTTCCGCTCTCACTGAAAGCACCGGGTCATCAAGCAATGGCTCTAGAATCCGCCACCGATCATGAAATTCATAACCAGACGAGCCTGAAATTGCCCCTAATCGAACCATTTCATTCTCATTCTTAACGGCCCTAGCCAAAGATACTGTTGTATTTTGGTCAGTGTTGCCCCCCATTCTCTCCAGGGCTGAGGCGCGAATAATGTCTTTTAAAGACGAATCCTGAGCAGAGTATGCCAACGCATTTGCTGCTCCTTGATGACCAATTGAATCCGCATAAAATGCGACAGCAAAATGTTGTTGATTACGATACTTCGAATTCGGGTACCATTCTGCTATCTGTTCATCGGCCCATTGATTGCTTTTATCTTCATGGCATGACATGCAAACATTGGGCGTTCCAATATGTTTGCTCAAATCCGGTCGTGGAATATGCCAACTGTGGTCTCTACGAGGATCGACTTGCATGTAAGTCGTTTCTGGCATGTGACAAGTCGTACATTGCGATGCTTCAGATCCAGCCTTATGAAAGGTATGCTTTTCAGGTGTATATTCCGATGCAATATGGCATTGCGAACATACTGCCTCTTCTGGGATCGTTAACTCTGCCGTGTGTGGATCATGGCAATTAGTGCACGTGACCCCCTTCTCCGCCATTTCAGATTGAAGAAACGAACCATAAACATAATCTTCGTCGTAAATCTGTCCATCATGATAGTAGAGTTCAGGTGTTATAAGACTTAAGCGATATTTATCAAAAAAAGAACCTTTAACATGATCACCTGTTTCATTTAACTGGGTTCGGCGACTATGGCATTGAGCGCATGTTTGCACTTGATTGGTTGCTTCAATTGATTTCGGCTGTAACGTACTATGGCCTTCCTCAAACACCCAATCCGACACTGCTTTAGACAAATTTCGATCAAAGCCATAATGGCTGTCATGCTCAAAAGAAGTGCCAGCATTTTTGTATTTCTTGGCCAGTTCTATGTGCTGACTAGCGGGACCATGGCATGCTTCGCATCCCACATTAATCTCTGACCATGAGCTGTTGTAAGTGTTTTTGTCAGCGTCGTAATTCTTCTTTAGGTTCGTTGAATGGCAATCAGCACACATGAAGTTCCAATTTTGCCCGGTATTGGTCCAATAGAATTCATCCGTTGTTGTCGTTTCTGGATAAAGATGAAACCAACGCTGTCCCCCTTCAACTTTAGCTCTTGTGTCCCAAGCAAAAGGAATAAGCTGCACGCGGCCATCTTCAAACTCGACCATGTACTGCTGTAATGGTTCCCAGCCAAATGTATAGCTGATCTTATAGTCATGCCATTGCCCGTCAGAGCCTTGAATGTTGACCCAATATTCGCCGCCTTTTTTAAAAAAACGATTAGGCATTCCTTTGTGTGTTACAACATGGTTATCAAAATTACCACGCACAGAGGTTGTACTTGCATGCTTCATGGCCATATCGTGATGTGACCCTTTCCAGGCCTCCACCTCGTTTTGGTGGCAATCTATACAAGCTTGTGTGCCAGCATATTCTGGATTTAAGCCTGAAGGAATATTTGGTTTCTCTGTTAATAACTCTTGAGAAAAAGCCATAAAACTGACAACAACGTTGACCAGCAATAAAATGCGAAACCGGCCTGCCCACTGACTCATAGATATCCTTATATTTATAATGTACAACCTAAATCAATATAGACACTAAATCACTGGTTATACAAATAATTACAAGCAATACATAACGACTTTAGTATTGCTTTAGGACCGTAAAACAAGCGAACATCCTATTGTTTTTCATTTCCATCCCCTCTTCTACTACGCAATAAAAATAAGGCTCTTCAGTGATCTAAATCTACTTTACGAATCTCTACAAACTAACAGGATAATCCTATTTCTTCTTAATTAACAAATGGTTACTACCTAGCAATAACTTATGGTTATATCGAGTATAAGAGGATTTTTCTATATACATCATTAACTTATGCAGCAACTAAGCATAAGGCTCACTTGTGCTTATCTTTACTCTCAACAATCTGGAGTTTTTATGGCAAATCAATTGAGCAAAATCGCTGTAGGCGCAGGACTGTTAGCGGCGTCCAGTGCTGCTATGGCAGCCGACAAACCGAATATTCTGGCAATTTTTGGTGACGATATCGGCTACTGGAATATCAGCGCATACAACCAAGGTATGATGAGTTACAAAACGCCAAACATCGACCGTATCGCGAATGAAGGTGCGTTGTTCACAGATCACTACGGACAACAGTCTTGTACTGCTGGTCGCGCGGCCTTTATTACGGGTGAAGAGCCATTTCGTACGGGTTTGTTAACAATTGGTATGCCAGGCTCTGACCACGGCATACCTGATTGGGCGCCAACCATTGCAGATCTGTTAAAAGAACAAGGTTACATGACGGGTCAATTTGGTAAAAACCACTTAGGTGACCAAGATAAGCACTTACCGACAAAACACGGCTTTGACGAATTCTTCGGTAACTTATATCACCTAAACGCAGAAGAAGAACCTGAAACTTATTACTACCCTAAAGACCCAGAGTTTCGTAAAAACTATGGCCCTCGTGGTGTCATTAAGTCTTATGCCGACGGTAAGATTGAAGACACTGGCCCGATGACACGAAAACGTATGGAGCACGCAGATGAAGAGTTCCTAGAGAGCTCTTTGGCATTTATGGAAAAAGCAGTTAAGGCGGATAAACCCTTCTTTATTTGGCATAACGCCACTCGTATGCACGTTTGGACTCGCTTGCAGGAAAAATACCAAGGTAAATCAGGTGTAAGCATTTATGCCGATGGTATGCTGGAACATGATGATCATGTAGGTGTTTTACTCGACAAGCTGGATGAGCTAGGTGTTGCAGACAACACTATCGTTATCTACTCAACGGACAACGGCGCAGAAACCATGACTTGGCCAGATGGTGGCGCAACACCATTCCATGGTGAAAAAGGTACAACTTGGGAAGGCGGTATGCGTGTTCCTCAACTGGTTCGTTGGCCAGGCGTCATTAAACCAGGAACCAAGATCAATGAAATGATGGCACACCAAGACTGGTTGCCTACATTATTGGCAGCTGCTGGCGTACCTGATGTAAAAGAAAAACTGGCAGAAGGCTACAAAGCAAATGGCAAAGAGTGGCGTGTACATTTAGATGGTTATAACTTCATGCCATACTTTGAAGGTAAGGAAGAAAAAGGCCCTCGTGAGTCGCTGCTTTACTTTACGTCTAATGGTGAATTAAACGCTGTCCGCTGGAATGACTGGAAACTTCACTTTGCAACGCTTGAAGGGAACCTAAGTAACGCAGTTCGTTTTGCTCCGAACTGGCCTAAAATCATCCACCTACGCGCTGACCCATTCGAAAAAGGCCCAAGCGAATCACAAATGTACTTGCGTTGGATGGCTGACAACATGTGGCTATTTGTACCTGTTCAAGACGTTGTGGGAGAGTTCTTTAAAACACTTCCAGAATACCCAATGCAACGTGGCACAGCGATGAACCCTGCTTCACTAAACTACGACTCTCTAAAAATGCAAGAGAAGCTGCAGCAACTAGACAAAGTTGAACAAGAAATCAGCAAGTTTAAGTAAACTAAGTTAACGTTAGTTAATCAGTAACATTAAGCCAGCAGACCATTCTGCTGGCTTATGTGTATCGCCACATAGGAACTTACTTAAATCGTCTGTTTAGACTATGCAAAAGTACAAACTGAAAAACAAAAAAGGAGAGCTAACCTGCTCTCCTTTGTATTTTAACCGTGGATAAACTAAGCCACATTAACCGATTTAGCTAAACTGCTACTTTGGAAAAACTCATCATGCAATGCGCAAATCGCGTGCTGGTATTCCTTATCACCGACAACAAATTGAACATTTACATTTCTCAATGATGAGTGCAGTGCAACTGGCGTAACGCCATTATTCATCAATGCAAGCACACCTTTCGCCAACGTCTTGTTGGTATCAATTTGAGAACCGATGGCTGAGATAAGCGCGACCATACGACCTTTAATCGAGGCATTCGGATAACGTTTCTCGGCTTTATACAATACTTTGTTTAAGCTATCTGTACTGCCACCTAGATAGTAAGTAATAGAGTTAGCGTTCATCTCTTTACCAACCAAACTTACACGAGCATCGGAGATGATTTCCATCAATTCGTAACTAACGTTATCGGCTTTTCCTACCATTGCTTGGTCAAACAAATGCAGTGCAAATACTTTCTCTTTACCTGCGATGATCTCGACTTTGTCTTCTTCTGGGCGGTAGCTTGAAGAGATCAAAGTACCTTCGTGTTCAGGTTCGAATGTATTTTTAATCTGTAGCTCAATACCACTTTCACGCAAACCCGCAGCGGCATTTGGGTGAATCGCTTCCATGCCAAGGTTGGCAAGTTGGTCTGCTACGTCATAGTTTGTACTACCAATTGGTAATACTTTTTCAGGGCCAACAACGCGTGGGTCCGCTGAGCTCAAGTGGTACTCTTTGTGAATTACTGCTAAATCCGCTTTTGTTATTGCTGCAATTCGGCTAAATGTCATCTCACTATAACCTCGGTCATAAGTGTGCATTAGGCCCTCTTTACAGTAAGCATAACCTGTCACGATTGGCAGTTCTTTTGATACATCGATATCAGCAAACGCGTCACTGATCGACTCATCAAGGCTTCTTGGCGCTTGATTATCCCAACCAGACAGGTCAACGAACTTAGCGTTAATACCCATATTTTTTAGTTTTAGTGCTGTGTTGTAAGCACTATGTGCCTCACCGATAGACGAGAGAAACTCTCGAATTTGAGGCAAGTACTGGCGCAACGAAAATTGACCGTACTGACAGGTTTCTAAAATATTCGCGATACAGTTTTTCGCTTCAGCAATGCGGGAGCGAATGAATTTATCCGCACGGATACGATTCATTGGGTCCGCAAAAATATTTTCATTGGTCAGCAACATACGGCTTTCAACGTACGCTAACGCTTCTTCCCATTTGTCGTCGCGTTTCGCGATAAGCTGATAAACGCCTGGTTTACTGGTTTTTTTACACTCAAGCAGCGCATCGGTCATACCACCGTATGCAGATACGACAAAAATACGATTGTATGGTGTTTTGGGACGAAGAATAATATTGTCGAGAACAGCATCAAATGCTGTCATTGATGTACCGCCGATTTTTTCTACGGTAAATGTCATGATAAGCCTTTTTTGATTGGTAACTTTAAAAAGAAAAAAGAAGAGATAGTAAAGTGTGGGGTGGCAAAGCACCCCACCATCATCTTTTAGTCAACGAGAGGATAAACACCGTTTTCATCGTGCACTTCAGCGCCAGTAATCGGTGGGTTAAACACACACGCCATTACCATTTCTTTATTCTTATAAGCTCTCAAGTAGTGCTCATCGTGTTTATCAAGGATGTATAATGTACCTGGTTTGATTGGGTACGTTTCTCCACCTACAACTTCAATCTCACCTTCACCACTCATACAAAACACCGATTCAAGGTGGTTTTGATAGTGAATATGAGTTTCTGTATCTTCATAAATCGTTGTGATGTGGAAAGAGAAACCCATGTTGTCGTCTTTCAACAACATGCGGACACTTTCCCAGTTATCTGAAACAACACGTCGTTCGCTGTTGCGGCATTCATCTAGAGTTCTGACGATCATAATTAAAATCCTTATTAAGATGCTTGTTTGAAATGTTTCGCAGCGATAGTCTCTACTGCATTTTCAAAGATGCTTAGTCCTTGATCTAGCTCTGATTCGCTGATGGTTAGTGGACAGAAGAACTTCACAACTTCATCGTCTGGACCCGCTGTCTCTATCACCATTCCATTCTCGAAACAGTTTTTCGCAATTTCAGATGCCATGTCACCATTGATACATTCAATACCAACCATCATGCCGCGGCCTTTTTTCTGCACAAACATTTGTGGAAAGCGACGAACACAACGGTCAATAACAGCACTTACCTTGTCTGAACACTGCTTGATGTGTGTTTCAAAATCATCGTTTGCCCAGTAAATTTCTAGTGCTTTTGCAGCAGTAATAAAGGCGTGATTATTGCCACGGAACGTACCGTTATGCTCGCCTGGCTTCCACTGGTCAAGCTCAGGCTTAAGTAATACGACAGCCATCGGCAAACCGTAACCACCGATCGACTTCGATAGCGTCACGATATCCGGTTGGATACCAGACGGCTCGAAACTAAAGAAAGTACCGGTACGTCCACAACCTGCTTGAATGTCATCGACAATCACAAGAATGTCATTGGCTTTACAGATTTTGCTCAAACGTTGTAACCACTCGTTTGAAGCAGCATTTAAACCACCTTCACCCTGCACAGTTTCAAGAAGTACAGCGGCTGGTTTATCCATACCTGCAGAGTTATCATTTAGCATGGTTTCGAACAGCGCGAGACCATCTACGCCAGCGTAACCTTCAAATGGAATACGAGTGACGTTACTTAGACTAGAACCGTTACCTTGTCTGTGATGCTGGTTACCCGTTGCAGCCAGTGCGCCAGCAGTACAACCATGGAAACCGTTAGTAAACGCAACGACGCTGTCGCGGCCTTTTACTTTTTTAGCCAGCTTCAATGCCGCCTCAACAGCGTTAGTGCCTGTTGGGCCCGTAAACTGAACCTTGTAATCCAAGTTTCTTGGTTTAAGGATGTAAGTATCCAACGCTTCCAGAAACGATGCTTTCGCTTCTGAGTGCATATCCAAACCGTGAGTAATACCGTCCATTTCAATGTACTCAAGCAACGCTTGTTTTAGTACTGGATTGTTATGGCCGTAATTTAGAGATCCCGCTCCAGCAAGGAAGTCTAAGTATCGTTCACCTTGTTCTGTTTCTAGCCAGCAGCCTTTCGCTTTACGAAAAACGACCGGGAAATTGTTTGAATATGAGCGTACGTTGGATTCCTGCTTTTTGAAAATATCCATGATGAGACCGTTTTTAATTCCTATTGTTTGAGGATTATTTGAGAGGAATGCGATACAAATATTCTGTATCGTGTTTGCCTTTAAAGTGGGCTTCTTCATCCAAAAATGTGCTTACTTGGCCAGAATTGCCGTTCATCGCATCTAACTTTTTGAACAGTGCCCAAGAGGCTTTATTATCTTCCGTGATGGTAGTTTCTACCGATTTAACACCGCCTAATTCCTCTCGGGTGAGAAGTTCTTTCAACATGCGGAATGCTAAACCATGACCTCTAAAGCGAGGTGAGACTGCAACTTGCCAGACAAATAAAACGTCTTGCTCGTCTGGTTTCTGATAACCGGAAATGAAACCTGCGATTTCGCCTTTTTGCTCAACCAAAATACTGGTTTTGCTGAAATGCGTAGACTGTAGGAAATTGCAATAAGATGAGTTCATGTCCAATGGAGGACAGTCTGCAATCAAGCTGTAAATGTCGTCACCATCAGAGATTTTAGGCTCACGAAAAATCCATTTTTTACTTGAGTCTTCTCCAATCTCTGGATAAAGGACCCAAGGTGCTGATGTGATCATGTGAAAATACATATCCTTTGAGGTCTAATTAAATTTCCTTTTTATTATGGGCATCCCTCGCGACTAAAAATCAAATAATCCGCCTTTTTATCGGTATTTTTGTGATTCAAATCACAAAAATAAACCTATTAACCAAAAGTTAAAATAGTTCGAGGTCTAATTTATTAAATAGTCACCTAAATGCACAGTACAAAAAACAACCAGAATAAGACCGTTTTCCATGCTGTTCATTTCTCAGAGAAAAATAGAAATCCAAAAAAAAGCGGCATGCTTTCGCATACCGCTTTTATCAATAATTTAACTGCTGATACTAGTTATTTTGATTTCTTAGAAACCGCCTTTGGACGAGGTTCATCCATCAAACCTTTTATCAAAGATACCGTTGCAACAAGTAAAACAATAGTAAACGGTAAACCAGTCGTCACCGCCATTGCTTGAGCAGCAGCTAGACCACCACCCAACATCAATGCAATCGCAACCAAACCTTCAAACGTACACCAGAACACGCGTTGTGGCGTTGGTGCATCGACCTTACCGCCCGCAGCAATAGTATCAATAACCAGTGATCCTGAGTCAGAAGAGGTAATGAAGAACACCACGACTAAGATAATGCCGACAAAAGATGTTATCTCAGCCAATGGCATAACATCTAACATGGCAAAAAGTTTTAAAGGTAGTTCTGCGTTAAACACCGCCTCGTAGCCATCATTAACGTATTGGCTAATTGCGTTACCGCCAAAAGCCGTCATCCATAACACACAAACTGAAGATGGGATAAGAATAACGCAAATAATAAACTCACGAACTGAACGACCGCGAGACACACGTGCGATGAACATACCCACAAATGGTGACCAAGAAATCCACCACGCCCAGTAAAACGCCGTCCAGCCTTGAGAGTAATTCACATCCTCTCGTCCAAATGGCATAGATAAGGCAGGGATATTAGCCACATAGGAAACGATGTTCTCGAAGAAACCAGTTAAAATCGCAATCGTCGGGCCAACAACAATAACAAATAGCAATAGCAGCGCTGCAAGACCCATGTTGATTTCAGATAAGATTTTCACGCCCTTATCGAGTCCAGCCACAACAGAGATTAAAGCGAGCGCAGTAATACCAATAATCAATATAACCTGCGTGGTATTGGTCATTGGGACATCAAACAGGAAGTTCAAACCCGTTGCGGCTTGAGACGCACCGTAGCCTAGCGATGTTGCTAAACCAAAAACCGTCGCTACCACTGCAAGAATATCGATAATATGACCAGTCCAACCCCATACACGCTCACCAAACAAAGGGTAAAAAATTGAGCGCATGGTGAGTGGCAAACCTTTGTTAAATGAAAAGATAGCCAGTCCAAGAGCCAAGAGCGCGTATATTGACCACGGATGAAGTGCCCAGTGGTAAATCGTCGCAGCCATCCCTAATGCCGAAGCTGCAGTTGCATCGCCCTCTGCACCACCTAGCGGTGCCCAGTCAGTACGTACACCATTCTCAGCGCTCACGCCACCAATCGCAGAACTAAAATGGGACATCGGTTCTGATACACCGAAGAATACGAGACCAATGCCCATACCTGCAGCAAATAGCATTGCCAACCATCCGGCATAGGAGTAATCCGGTGTTGCTTCAGTACCACCGATTCGCACACGGCCCAATGGTGTGAAGATCAATCCGACACAGACAATGACAAAAATATTACCTGAAGCGAGAAAAAACCAGTCTAAATTGTGTAACAAACCCGCTCGTAGGTCTGCAAAAAACGGCTCTACCTGTTCTCGGAATAATAGTGTTATCACAACAAACATGACGATTGCTAAGCCAGAAATTGCAAAAACACGGTTGTGAATATCAAGGCCAAATGGGCCTACCTTTAGCGCAACGTTATCCTGACCAATTTGATAGTCAGTATCTATTGCGTTTACTTTTCCATCGGGGCGTTGAATGCCACCGTTATTATCGGTGCTCACGGATAATCTCCTTAAAAATACGTGACCAAGTTTAAATTACTTTCGTCGGAGTTCGAGTAATGAAACGTCTTCATCACTACCAAGCACATGTTCATAAAACATTGTTCTTATAAGCGGTTACTCAATCCGCCATCATAATCTTAAAGCCCCCTATCTCTCATTGCATTTTATTGTTTTCACCATAAATAACGCCTATTGCCAAACCGAAGATATTGGCATGTTTCGATTAAAGTGATACTGCAGTTGTGCTTGAAACAGCTCCGCAGTTGCTAACGCATCCGTCAGGGCATGGTGAGGTTGATAAGCAGGGAGGCCATATCTTTCACGAGCGTGCCCTAATCGTACAGAACCGGGTTTCTTGCCTTTCAACTTATTGATAAAACCTCTGCATTCACGGCGTTGTATCGCATACTCAATATCTAACGTATCAACAACAGGAAACTGTATCCCCTCTCCGATGCTATTTAGCAAGGCGTTATTAAAGAACTGCCTTTCAATGTTCTTGTAGTGAACAAGTACCACTTTGCCTGACAACGCATCCAATATTTCACCCAAGATCTGAGACAGCTGCGGCGCGTTTTTAACCTCAGAGTCAGTGATACCGTGAATAATGACAGACTCGTGGTTTAACTCTCTGTTTGGGTTAACGACCCAATGAGCAGAACCATTACATTGAACACGATCAATAGTGAACGGCACAAGTCCGATCGTGAGAATGACATCCTCTTCCGAGTTCAATCCTGTTGTCTCAAAGTCTACCGAGACAAATGGCACTTGTTCAATTGGTGTTTCCCCATTAACCATCGGTGTCGAATAGTAGCGTTTGAGCCTCTCGTCTTTCGCTTCTTTAGCGAGTTGTTTGAACAACATTGACCACTCTGGCGTCTGGGATGTATCCAACAACGGCTGTTCTTTTTCTACTTTTTTTGAGAACCACATTATTTGCTACTTCTCTGGTATCGAAACTTAATGAAGTTCTGAGCGTTACTTAGAATTTGAAATGCTGCTTTTAAGTTTCGACGTTCAAATTCAGACATGTTCTCCGGCTCAATATTGTTGTCTGGCTCTTCTCCATTTTCTATATCAAGGGCTTGGTGACGAATTCGAACCATGTAGATTAGCTCCATCGCATCCCTTAAATCCAAACCTCGACCTTTCGGTAAAATGCCAGCATCATTAATGTCATCTAAACGGTCGAAAGAGTTTTGCGATCGCGAACCGATTGCCAGAGAATGCACCCGTATTAAATCGGCCAACGGAGCCGTCCCCCTTCGCTTCAAGTTAATCGAGTTGCGATGACGACCATCTTTCTCCATCACAAAGTCTTTGAAAAAGCCCAGTGGAGGCGTCCTACGTATTGCGTTATACGCCATACAAGCAAGAAAGCGGTTATTTCTTTTCGCTCGTCTCACAATAAAGCTGCTTAATTGCTCCGCCCATTTCACTCGCCCATGCACACCGAGGAGATCAAAAAAGATATTACTATTTAACAATCTCTCAGGGGTTGGATTGTCTATCCAGTTTCCAAAGCATTCTTCCCATTCTGCACGAGTTTTTCGCCATTCTGGGTTGGTAGCCATAATGTCTCCAGTACAATAAGCATAGCCGCATGCCGCTAAACCATCACAAACAAATTTAGCAAACTTTTCAAAGTACTCTCCGTGAATCTCAACGTCATAACTGTTATCGAGAATAAGGGCGTTATCTTGATCCGTTACAATTAGCTGCTCATCCCTCGCCATTGAACCCATTGCGACTAAACAATAAGGAATGGGCGCTGGGCCGAACTCTTGCTCAGCTAATTCAGCGAGGCGTTGTTTGAAACTACTGCCTATAACCGACATGGCTCGACCAATCATGTGCGCGTTGGCATCTTCATTGACCATTCTTACGAAACAGTCTTTTACTTGTTCAGAAACCTGCTTGAGATCCTCGACACTGGTTTGCTGAAAAATAGAGCTCACTAGCAATAGGCTGTTCTGAGATTCGTAACGAACGATGTCCGTCATGCCAATAATTCCTATCGGCTTTTTATCTTTTAAAATTGGTAAATGATGCACGTTGTAACGCAACATGGTTAACATGGCCTCAAACACATAGGCGTTATAATCCAATGAAACCACGTCATAACTCATGACCTCACTCACTGGAATATTGGTATCAATACCTTGAGCTAGTACGCGAATGCAAAGATCGCGATCAGTCAATATTCCAAGCAGCTGTTCATCATCTTCTTCTGTGAGCTCCTCTGTCGGGCGAATAATGAGCAGAGAGGTGACATTTTCCTCTGCCATTAGTATCGCAGCTTCCTGAATTGAAGCCGTTGCCTCCAGAGTTACTGGATCTCTTGCTAAGATTTTACGTGCCTTAGCGGTGGTAAAGTCATTGCTTTCGGAGCGGCTAGATATTGCGCTTCGCAAACGCGCGCTATCTTCCAGTTCCATGTAGTCCGCAAAGTTTTCAAACTCATCACAAAGTTCATTGAAGATGTTTTCCGGAATACAGTAAACGAGAGTGTCTTCTATCGCTTTGGCTGGCATACGTACGCGGTTGTTCATCAACAACCCCATCTGACCAAACAGTCCACCAGCATCAATCCTGTTGTAAAGTTCACCTTTACGTCGATAAATCTCTACCGCCCCACTTCTCACCATATACAAGTCGCGGATCGTATCTCCGAAGTTAAGAATTTTTGTTCCTTGCCGAAAGTATGCAACCTCGGCATTGAGAGCAATTTTTCTAAGCTGCTCTTCAGGTAGGTCATCAAAAGGTGGGTACTGGCTAATGAAATTGAGCACTTCTAACTGTTCGGCTTCCATTTTTTATTCCATACGTTGCCTAAACTACAGCGATAAATATCACCCTGAGTGAAATCAAGCAATAAATAAATCTAAGGATAACAGTACCTAACCGATTTCACAGGACCAAGCCTTAACCAAAAATTAGAGCTCTAACCTTTTTATATGTAGAGTTCTAAGCTATCACAGCTTATATCTATGCAAGCGAGTTGAGTTGAAATGTACAAAAAAATTCAAAATAAATTCAACCCTACGTCAGGGCAACGTTATGGCGGATAAAAACACATCACAAGCAATTGTTTTAAATATAAAAAATAAGAATTGAACATACCTTGCTCAACGAATTCTCTATGCACGGCAGAACTAGTTAACCAACCCCCTTTCGTTGAAAGTTGAACTAAAATTAATTAGAGTACAAATCGTTAAACAGTTATAAACACACGAAAAAGGACAGATAACATGGATCCCATACTGGAAGTTAAGGGACTGTATAAAGTGTTTGGAGAAGACCCAGAGAGAGCCTTCTCGCTTATCGACAAAGGCGTCGATAAAGACGGTATTTTTGAACAGACAGGTTTAACAGTCGGCGTAAACGATGTATCTCTCACCATAAATGAAGGGGAAATTTTCGTAATCATGGGCCTTTCTGGCTCCGGGAAATCCACCCTTGTTCGACTTCTTAACCGGCTCATTGAGCCGACTAAAGGTAGTGTTTATCTCAAAGGAAGAGATATCGCCCACATCTCCGAAAATGAACTTCGAGAAGTTCGTCGTAACAATATCTCAATGGTGTTTCAAAGTTTCGCACTCATGCCACACATGACGGTGATTGAAAATGCCGCCTTTGGTTTAGAACTTGCCGGCATCGACGTTAATGAGCGTCAGAAAAGTGCCCTTTCCGCCTTAGAAAGAGTGGGTTTAGACCCTTATGCAGAATCTTTCCCTGACGAATTATCCGGTGGTATGAAACAGCGCGTTGGTTTAGCGAGAGCGTTAGCCTGTGACCCTGACATCCTATTAATGGACGAGGCGTTTTCCGCTTTAGACCCATTGATCCGTTCTGAGATGCAAGATGAGCTTATTCGTCTACAGAACGATGACAAACGCACAATTGTCTTCATTTCTCATGATTTGGATGAAGCAATGCGCATTGGCGACCGTATCGCCATCATGCAAAACGGTGAGGTTGTTCAGGTTGGTACACCTGATGAAATATTACACAGTCCAGCAAATGATTATGTCGAAGCCTTTTTCCGCGGCGTAAACATCGCAAGTGTCTTGACAGCAAAAGATATCGCGCGCAAGAAGCCAGCGGCTGTTTTTAAGAAATCGGAAAATGACGGTCCAGGCTCTGCGATGCAGATTCTGATGGATCACGACCGTGATTACGGTATTGTCGTCGATAAATCTAGCCGATATTCCGGCATCGTATCTCTTGATTCACTACGTTTGGCTCATAAAGAAAACCGTTCGTTAGCCAGTGCTCAATTACCGGATGAAGTTACTCTTCAGCCTGATCAGTCAATTAATGACATTTTGGGTCTGGTTGCTGGTGTTCCTTATGCCGTGCCTGTCGTAGATGAGCAAGGAACTTACTTTGGTGTCGTGACTAAATCACGTCTTCTACAAACACTAGATAAGGATTAACACGATGTCTTCAGAGCAAACTAACAATGATCCCTGGTCAAATACTGCTCCTGCGCAAGATGATCCTTGGTCGCAAGGTACAGAGGCCGCGCCAAGTAATGATTGGCTCAACTCAGAAACTGTAGAGCAAGCACCATTCGATATTATGAACCCATTCCAAGATGCAGTTTTACCCCTCGATAGCTGGGTAGAGTCCGGTTTGAACTGGCTGGTGGAACATGGTCGACCTGTTTTCCAAGCAATACGAGTTCCAATCGACTTTATTCTAACGTCGTTTGAAACTGCTTTGGTGTCTACACCTGCGCCTATAATGGTACTCATTTTATTTTTGCTAGCGTGGCAGTTTTCCAATGTAAAACTTGGTTTTTCTACTCTTGTATCCCTTGTTTTCATCGGCCTAATTGGTGCGTGGTCACAAGCGATGACAACGCTAGCACTGGTGTTAACCGCCGTTTTCTTCTGTTTGCTTATAGGGCTACCAATGGGGATATGGTTGGCAAGGAGCCAAACCGCTGCCAAATTTGTTAGGCCAATATTAGATGCAATGCAAACGACTCCCGCGTTCGTTTACCTTGTACCAATTGTTATGTTGTTTGGTATTGGTAACGTTCCTGGCGTAGTAGTAACGATCATTTTCGCCCTGCCTCCCGTTGTGCGCCTGACTATTTTGGGTATTCAGCAAGTACCTGAAGAGCTTATCGAAGCTGGCCACTCTTTCGGGGCAAACAAAAAACAGATGCTTTATCGCATCCAGTTACCGTTGGCGTTACCAACTATCATGGCAGGTGTAAACCAAACCTTAATGCTGTCACTTTCTATGGTAGTGATTGCTTCAATGATTGCTGTTGGCGGCTTAGGCCAAATGGTACTTCGTGGTATTGGCCGACTTGATATGGGTCTTGCTGCCGTTGGTGGCTTAGGCATCGTTATTCTTGCGATTTTGTTAGACCGTATCACCCAGGTGTTAGGGGTTAATGCGGGCAACACTAAACTTCGCTGGTATCACACAGGTCCTGTTTCATACCTATTAAAACTGAAAACAAAGACGAACCAAGACGATCTAAAACTTAGGAGAAACATCAATGAATAATTCATGGAAGAAAGCGCTCTCTGTTGGAGCTCTAAGTACTATCGCATTTTCAACTTATGGTGTGGCAAGTGAACTACCGGGTGAAGGTGTCACTGTTCAGCCTGTTCAATCAACCGTTGCAGAAGAAACATTTCAAACGTTGATCGTAAACCGCGCACTTGAAGAGCTTGGTTACGATGTTAAACCGACCAAAGAAGTGGACTACAACGTAGGCTACACCTCTATTGCTAAAGGTGATGCTACTTTCTTAGCGGTTGGTTGGTTCCCTCTTCACGCCGATAAGTACACGATGTCTGGCGGTGATGATAAGTTCTTCCGTAAAGGCCAATACGTAAGTGGTGCTGCGCAAGGTTATTTGATCGATAAGAAAACCGCGGAAAAATATAACATCACTAACATTGGTCAGTTAAAAGATCCAAAATTGGCGAAGCTATTCGATGCAAACGGCGATGGCAAAGCGGACTTAACTGGTTGTAACCCAGGTTGGGGTTGTGAAATGGTTGTTGAGCATCAGTTGGATGCTTTCAAACTTCGTGACACAGTAACACACAACCAAGGTAACTACGCGGCGATTATCGCTGATACGATCTCACGTTACAAAAAAGGCGATCCGATTCTTTACTACACTTGGACACCGTACTGGGTAAGTGGCGTTTTAGTTCCAGGGAAAGATGTTGTGTGGTTAGAAGTGCCATTCTCTTCACTTCCTGGTGAGCGTAAGGACATTGATACGACACTAGAGAACGGTAAGAACTACGGCTTCGAGATGAACTCTATGCGTATCGTTGCCAATAAAGAGTTTACAGAAAACAACCCTGCTGCTGCAAAGCTGTTTGAAATCATCAAACTAAATATCAATGATGTTAGTGCTCAGAATATGATGATGAGCCAAGGTAAGAACAGCTCAGCGGACATCGAGTCTCATGTAAATGGCTGGATCAAAGCGAACCAGAAAAAGTTCGACGCATGGGTCGAAGAAGCGAAGAAAGCCGCAATGTAATCATGCCTTTATCAACCTCTAGAGCCAGTTGGTGTTATCAACTGGCTCTTTTTTTACACAAACGCCCCTCCCCCTTACATAGACATACCAACACTTACACTACTCGACCATAAACCCACATTATAATTCACGTTTATTTCACGCTTGCTTTGCTAAAAACAACACAACATAACAATTAAACTATTCGAATAAATATGAAAAACTTATCAAAGAGCTCTGTGTGGGGGCCTTTGCAGCCAATTGCTGCCTTTTCTTTGTTTTCGCTTCTATTTCTGTCTATCTCAAGAGTTTTGCTAGCTTTTTGGCAGATTGACCGTATTGACTCTCTAAACGACTTAATTTACATCCTAGGTCAAGGTTTGCGCGTAGATATTGCAACGCTTTGCTGGTTATTTATTCTTCCAGCACTGTTATCAACCTTCATGCCATTAACCGGTAAGATGGGAGAGTGTTGGAAGCGAATATTACGCATATGGATGGTTTTAGGGCTTTGGGTGCTTGTATACATGGAGCTAGCAACAGCGCCATTCATTCAGGAATACGACCTACGTCCAAACCGCCTGTTTGTGGAATACTTAATCTACCCAAAAGAAGTCATGAGTATGCTCTGGACTGGCTACAAATTAGAACTGTTTATTGGTGCGTTAGGTACAGTTTTAACCATCACTTTAGGTTGGAAGTGGAGCAAGAAACTGACCGATAAGGCGCAGCAGGTCAACTGGAAATGGCGACCACTATTGGCACTTTTCGTTGTTCTTTTTGGGGTTGCAGGTGCTCGCTCATCTTTAGGGCACCGCCCGCTAAATCCTGCTATGGTCGCCTTTTCTAACGATCCACTGCTTAACGACTTAGCACTGAACTCATCTTACTCATTGTTGTTTGCGGTTAATAGCATGAAGTCAGAAAAGAGCGCGGAGCAGTTCTACGGAAAAATGGACACTCAAAAGATGTTGGAATTAGTTCGCACTTCATCAACAAAGTCCGACTTCACCCCTTCATTACTCCCAACCATGAACAGTAACCCCGCGACTTACCAGGGTAAACATAAAAACTTAGTGATTTTGCTACAAGAAAGCTTAGGCGCCCAATTTGTCGGTGCTTTGGGTGGTTTGCCTCTAACACCAAACCTTGATGAACTCATGAAGGAAGGTTGGCAGTTCACACAAATGTACGCCACTGGTACTCGTTCTGTTCGTGGAATTGAAGCCGTAACCACGGGCTTTCCTCCATCTCCGTCTCGCGCGGTAGTGAAGCTGAGTAAAAGCCAAACGGGTTTCTTTACCATCGCGGACTTACTGAAAGCTCAAGGCTATCACACGCAATTTATTTACGGCGGTGAAGCCAACTTTGACAACATGAAAACTTTCTTCTTTGGTAACGGTTTTGATCAAATAGTAGAAGAAGACGATTATAACAACCCAAGCTTTGTTGGCTCTTGGGGTGTTAGTGATGAAGATCTATATAACAAAGCAAACGAAGAGTTTGAACGCCTTTCAAAAAGCGACAAACCTTTTTTTAGCTTAGTTTTTACGTCAAGTAATCATAGCCCTTATGAGTATCCAAAAGGCAAAATTGAGCCATACGATTCAGAATATATGACGCGTAAGAACGCCGTTAAATATTCCGATTACGCTTTGGGTACTTTCTTTGAAAAGGCGAAAAAGTCATCTTATTGGGATGATACCATTTTCATTGTAATTGCAGATCATGATGCACGTGTTTCTGGCGCTAACCTTGTTCCAGTTAAGCACTTTCACATTCCAGCATTGATCCTTGGTAAAGGCATTCAACCACGTAAAGATGACCGCATAGCAAACAACATAGACATGCCGCCTACACTGTTATCTCTGATTGGGGTAGATGCTAAAACACCGATGATTGGTCGTGATTTAACGAAGCCACTAGCTCGCGAAGATGAACGCGCAATGATGCAATACGACAAAAACTTTGGTTATTTAACGCGCGACAATCTCGTTGTGCTTTCCCCTGGTGAAAAGGTATCGACCCTGGCGTACGACTTTAAAGACCAAACCATGGAGCCGCTAGAGGTGGACGAGTCTATTGTCGAGCGTGCAAAAGCAAACGCATTATTTGCATCTAAAGCGTATCAAAACAACTGGTATTCTTCCAAACACACTCATTAACACCAATGATTCCGCTGATAAAAAGGAGCTAAACGGCTCCTTTTTCTTATTCTGTCACTTACCTTCGAGAATGTTCTACTGACAACTCCTGTCGTTCCTTTCCGTTAGATTGCCCCTACTATTTCTAATTGATTAAGGAACAAACCATGCTGACTATCAATTCATTCGTTCTCTACGTTGAGGACATCCACATAAGCCAAGTTTTTTATTCGAAACTGTTCGAACGCAAAGTCACGCAGTTGTCTCCAACCTTCGCCGCTATTCCACTGACCGAAGGCTTAACGTTGACACTCAAGCAAAGAGATAATCTTTCACCCTACAGCGGAATTAGAGGTGGTGGCACCGAGTTGCCTTTATCGGTGCCCAATAGTCATATGCTAGAGCGCATTTACAAGCGCTGGAAAGACCTAGGTGTTGAGTTTGTTCAACCACCAGCGACATCAGTGTATGGGTTAAATTTTATGGCTATCGATCCAGATAAGCATCGCATTCGTGTTTTCATAAATGAATAAAAATGCGTTAAAAATGCTTTTTACCCATTCCCAATGTGACTTCAATAAATTAGACTCAAGGAAATATCAAAAGCGGCGTAGTAATAAGAAGGAATGCCCATGAGCTCAAGTATGATCCTTAGCGAATCCCTAATCGAGAGCGGAAGAGATATCCCCCTCAAAGAACTGCTTTATGCAAAGCGCGTGCTGGATAACTACATGGCAGTAGCCAAAGAAAGTAGCCCGCTTGAGCTATTAACTGAGATGAAATCGGCAGCAAAGCAAGTAGAATACTTTACAACGACGAGTAACCCGTGTGAGGCTCGTAATGTCATCAGTCAGATGATTGATAAAATCGACACCGCGGAATCTTTTGCTTCGTTCAAAGCATTAGCAGGTAAGCCATCTCAAGCACTCAATGAACTAATTGAAGATCGAGCTCAGCTGATTAAACACGAACGAGAGCTCCTGCTCGCCTCAGGCTATGACGCCTCACGAATCTAATATACGCGACAGGCTAAAAGTCATAGCTAACAACGAAAAAGGAGCTCTTAAAGAGCTCCTTTTGCTTTTCAAAACCGGATACAAAAGACTTAAAGGCCGATATCTTCCGTTATTGCTTTGATTTGTTTGAGGTCCATTTTATAGACTTCAATCATTTGATCGACCTGACTTAGTCGTGAATTAGCTTCATCATGTTTATCACACGCGTCCGACTTCACGTCCCAAGATTTGCCTTCTAAAAATACGTCACACTCTTTCTTGAGTTTCTCAATCTTAGGTAATAATTTCGACCGTTCTTTCTCGAGAGACTCTAATTCTTGCGAAATTTTCAGCTCTTTCTGGAATACTTCGCGGGACCGCTCAAACATAGTCGCTTGCATATCCGCTTGACGACTCAACTTCTCATTTTCTGACTTCGTCGTGTTGATCTTATCTGCCTGCTGCTTCAATTGAGACTCTAGTGACAAGTTGACCTTCTCGACCTCAGTCAATTGCTTTTGCAACTTCTTAAGTGCTTTCTGGTGCGCTTCGTCTTTCGCGGCAAGTAACTCACTAACTTGGTTTTGTATTTCTTGGTCAAGCGCCTCTTCACGCACTTTTACTTGAGATTCCAACTGGGTTTTATCTTGCGTTAGTGCTTGATACTTTTCTTCTAATACGTGGTAAGTCGATTCCCACTTGTTCGCAGTGACAACCGATCCAACAAGGCCACCAAATGCCAAGCCTAACACCGCAGCGATTGCGATATAGATATGCGTACGTTTGTCACGCTCTTCAATGACAACTACGTCGTCTTGCTCTTCCATTTTGTTCTGAGAACTCACCGTATACTACTCCAAGGACTCTTTTACTTTGCTAGCGGATCAATTCCGCAAACATAATTGATGCTGTATAAATCAGAAATGCGCCAATTAATGTTATAACGGTCGCTTTTTGGACTTTTTCATTGGTTCGATAACGAAACAGCACAAATGCTACTGCAATCAACACCGCAATGGCTAATAATCTGGTCATACCGCCTCCTTGTCCACTCATGAAAAACTGCCTAGGTCCGTAGACTGTTTCACAAAGATTCATTGTAACCCATTTATACGTACCATAAGGTCAACTTAGCGTAGATTTTAAAATAAGTGCTCCGATTTTAATCAATTTTGTGTCCTTAATTGAATAACTTATGTCGTAACGATCGAAACACATTTATCGTTCTGAAGTGTTTTTGGGTTCCATTCCCTAACCCAATAAATTTTATTTATGCCGTGACTCGCACAAAAAGATTGGCAAACATACCTTCATGAAAATAGATAAGGTTATTTCATTGAAAATAAATTGACATAGGGTGTTGAAATGGACCAAAAACATGATAGAGTTCACACGTTAATGATGACCAGCATCATTAACTAACCTTTACTCATTTAATTGAGTAATTGTTCCGATGAAGACTGCAGGAGAGTGGTTATTAATCAAATTTTAACATTTGATTAGCATAACTCGCCGAAGAATTAACTATTTCAGGTGCTACCTAGGTAGCGGGGACTGTAGTTGGAGGAACCTCTGGAGAGAACCGTTAAATCGGTCGCCGAAGGAGCAAGTCTTGCACTCACGCAAGGTGAAACTCTCAGGCAAAAGGACAGAGGAGTGGAAAGTTACAACCTAACTATTTTGCTTGGCCTTCCCGCCTACAGCCAATAGCTTAGTTCTTTTAGAGATCGTTGATCTCGTCCTTTCCCTCTTCTCCTTATTAGTTGTTTTATTAAGGGGAAATCATGAACAACCTACAATCTTTACTACAAACCATCGATAATTTTGTCTGGGGTCCACCGCTGCTTATTTTGCTAGTGGGTACAGGTGTTTACTTCACTTTTAGCCTTGGCTTGATCCAGTTTAAACACCTCCCAACAGCGCTAGCGATGGTATTCAGTAAAGATAAGTCATCTAATACTCAAGGTGACGTTTCTAGCTTTGCAGCTCTTTGTACTGCACTCTCAGCAACAATTGGTACTGGTAACATTGTTGGTGTTGCCACAGCAATCAAACTCGGTGGACCAGGCGCTCTATTCTGGATGTGGCTCGCTGCCCTTTTCGGAATGGCGACTAAATACGCCGAATGTTTGTTGGCGGTTAAGTACCGAAGAGTCGATGATAAAGGCCAAATGATTGGTGGCCCAATGTATTACTTGCAATACGGTGTTGGCTCAAAAGCTCTCGCGATCATGTTTGCAGTGTTTGCTTTAGGTGTTGCTTGTTTTGGTATCGGTACGTTTCCACAAGTAAACGCGATTCTGGATGCAAGTGAGATATCTCTTGGTGTTAACCGTGAGCTATCTGCCTTTGTACTAACTCTTTTGGTTGCTTTCGTAACTTTGGGTGGCATCAAATCCATTGCTAACGTTGCAGGAAAAGTGGTTCCTACCATGGCTGTATTTTATGTGTTGGCGTGTTTAAGCGTGATCATCATGAATGCAGACCAATTGTTCAATGCCGTTGAATTAGTGCTGGTTTCAGCCTTTACATCAACAGCAGCGACTGGTGGTTTTCTAGGTGCAAGCATCATGTTGGCAATCCAATCAGGTATCGCTCGCGGTGTGTTCTCAAATGAATCAGGTTTGGGTAGCGCGCCTATGGCAGCAGCAGCAGCGAAGACAGACTCTTGTGTTAAACAAGGCCTAATTTCAATGACGGGTACCTTTTTCGATACCATCATTATTTGTACCATGACAGGCCTTGCTCTAATCCTGACCGGTGCATGGCAAAGTGACCTAGCAGGCGCCGCGATGACGACTCATGCTTTTGCGGTGGGTTTAAATGCAGATACATTTGGCCCTATGCTCGTCTCAATCGGTTTGATGTTCTTCGCTTTTACCACCATTCTTGGTTGGAACTACTACGGTGAGCGTTGCGTTGTGTTCCTGTTCGGAACTAAAGCTGTGCTTCCATACAAACTGATTTTCGTTGGCTTGGTGGCATCTGGTGCATTCCTTCACCTCGATATGATTTGGCTACTGGCTGATATCGTAAACGGTCTGATGGCAATTCCTAACCTGATTGGTTTGATCGCACTGCGTCACGTCGTACTGGCAGAAACCAAACTGTTCTTTAGCTCAACATCGCAATCAGGTGAAGTTGAAGCAGTGAAAGCTTAGTGAAATGACAGCTGTTCGGTCACAAACTACCAGTAACGGAGAGCAAAGCACATTAGAAATGGTAAAAACATAAAGCCCGCTATTATTTAGCGGGCTTTATTTATCTTCGGTTAAATGGTTAATCTCTCAACCATTGATGCTCAACGTTTTCTCCACGTTCTTCAAAAAACTTCGCATTTTTTTGCTTGAATTGATCCGCTTTCAACTCTGATAGCGGCCAGTCTAAAAATGCTTCTGTTACAAACGAGTCGCCGACACCAACCTCAATCGATTCCAGATGTTTCCCGATGTAGCGATAAAAGTAGCCTTGCCCAAACGCATCGCACACCATAGGTACATGCCTGACACGTTGATGATTGACAGAGACCGAAGCCCAAGTCGTCGTTTTAGGTTCACAGGTTTGCTCTTTTACAACGTCGACCTCAAATTTATTGTCCATAGTTGTCGAAACAAAAACGACAATAGCGTCATGCAAATACACACGCCTGAGCAATAACTGTTTAGTGTCTTGAGTTCGCGTTTGTTGTATTCCATTAGCAAAAGGCTCGAAGTAGCCCCAGTGCCAAGACCAGATCATGCCGCGTTGCGCAAACTGTACTTGTGGCCACGTATGCCAAGCAACAGCGGCACCTATCCCCACAATAAATACAGCGAGTAGTATCAACAATCGATAAATATTACGCATTAAACGGGTTTTTCAATTAATAACTTCACACCAAGTGCGACTAATACTGCGCCCGTCGCGCCTTCCATCCACTTCATAAAGCTTGCATTCTTTAGTAGATTTTTAGCCGAGTTAAGCGCGCCAGCTAAACCACACTGCCAAACCATCGCAATAGCAAAGTGTACAGATGCCATCATCATTGATTGAAGCAAGGGTGAACCTTCTGGATTCACAAACTGTGGCAAGAAAGCCAAATAGAAGACCGCCGTTTTCGGGTTCAAGACGTTAGAAAGAAAGCCCTCTCTAAAAGAGCGCTTACCATTAAACACTTCGTGAATCTGCTCGGTCACGGTCAATCCATCTTTCGACGACATTAGCGCTTTTAAACTGCTCAAACCAAGCCAGATAAGATAAGCTGCGCCAATCATTTTTACGATTTGGAACAACTCTGCTGATTGCGCAAGAATCGCCGAGATACCAACCGCAGAAAAAAAAGCATGTACGAATAAGCCAAAGCAAATCCCTAGACTGGTTGTACATCCATCTTTTAGGCCCGATCGGCTAGTGTTACGGATAACAAGTGCAGTATCTAAACCTGGCGTTAACGTTAAAATCGTAATGGCAATAATAAATGCCTCGAAATTCAAAATATCCATATTATCGTGATAATTAATTGTCAATCCTTCATCAATACCGCCAATCCACAAGATTCGCAAGCTTCTTTTTTAAGAGAGCTATACAACTGGGTGAGTTTATGGACAATGGGTTGGAGTTAATTGTTAATTATTAGTAAATTAACGCAGGTTGCTTAGTGCAACACCATATGAAGGACCCGTTATCGGGTGTTTAGGGAAAGAACAAAAGAATAAGAGTAGTCACATGAACGCATTTACAAAACTCGTTGAACATTCCAAAAAAGTGGCAAATTTTGAGCATCTATCTGCCATCATAGATTGGGATCAAGCAGCGGTCATGCCACCTGGTGGCGCTGAAGCACGCTCGAATGCCACGGCAGAGCTCGATGTACATATCCATTCTTTAATGACTCAACCGCACTTGGGAGAGCTTTTCGCTCAGGCAGAAGAAGAGACGCTGTCTACAAAAGAAAAATCTATCCTAAGAGAAATGAAGCGTGGGTGGCAGCAAGCTAACTTACTACCAGAATCATTAGTTCAAGCTCAATCTCTTGCTGGCTCCAAATGTGAACATGCATGGCGTACACAGCGTGGAGAAAACGACTGGGCTGGTTTTGAAAAGAACTGGGCTGAAGTCGTAAAGCTATCGCAGGAAGAAGCGCAAATTAGAGCCGAAGCAAATGGCACGACTCCTTATGATGCCATGCTCGATGTTTATGAGCCTGGCACAACGTCTGCGTCGTTAGACATTCTTTTTGCTGACGTGAAAACCTGGCTTCCTACTTTGATCGATGAAGCGCTTGAAAAACAACAATCAGACAACATCTTATTGCCAACTGCGCACTACCCTACGGAAAAGCAAAAAGCGCTCGGTTTGGAAGTCATGAAGCTACTTCAATTCGATTTTGAACACGGTCGACTTGATGAGAGTACCCACCCATTTTGTGGCGGTGTACCGACAGATGTGCGTATTACGACACGTTATAATGAAAACGAGTTTGTCCAATCATTGATGGGGATTGTCCACGAAACCGGCCATGCTCGATACGAGCAAGGGCTACCAAAAGATTTATCAGGAACACCCGCGGGAGAAGCTCGCTCTATGGGTATTCATGAATCACAATCACTCTTCTTTGAAATGCAAATAGGACGAAGCAGCGCGTTTATCGATCACCTCGCTCGACTGGCTTCTAACCATTTTTCTGGTAGTGAATTCGAAAAAGACAATTTAGCCAAAATTTACACTCGCGTAGAAAAAGGCTTTATTCGCGTAGATGCTGACGAACTAACATATCCTGCTCACGTTATTCTTCGATATGAAATTGAGCGAGATCTCATGAACGGCGTCATCAAACATACAGATGTACCAGAACTCTGGAACGAAAAGATGAAAGCGTACTTGGGGCTATCAACCGAAGGAAACTTCAAAAATGGCTGTATGCAAGATATCCATTGGACAGACGGAAGTTTTGGCTATTTCCCGTCCTACACGCTCGGTGCGATGTACGCTGCACAATTTATGGCAGCAATGAAACAAACCGTCGATGTAGATGCGGTTATTCGTTCTGGCGACTTAGCTCCGATATTCAATTGGCTCTCGGAAAACATCTGGAGTAAAGGTAGCTTATTCACCACTGATGAATTGGTAAAACAAGCCACGGGTGAAACACTGAATGCTAAACACTTTCAAGCTCACCTAAAAGATCGCTACTTATAAAGCGAAAAGAATAGAAAGTAAAAGCCCAAGGTTCGTATGTTCCTTGGGCTTTTTGTAGGCTCTCTATGTGTTATGCCAAGCTAGGGATGAGCCTAGGCTTGTACAAACAGTCCTCACCCTCTGGTCTAGTTTTAAACCGACGATGAAGCCACATATACTGGCTCGGACTTGCCATGATTGATGTTTCAACTATTTGATTCACGAATGCGGCGGCACGTTGATGATCCTCTTTCGGGAAACCGTCGACGGGCGCACTAATGGTTAGGGTATAGTGTCCGTCTTTTCCTCTTACCATCGTAAAAGGCACAATGGCGCAATCTGTAGAATCAACCAACAAACTTGTACCTGTCGTAGTACAAGCATTTTTAACGGCAAATAACGGTGCAAATGTCGAGCGTCGGTTACCATAATCGTGGTCCGGTGCATACCAAACCCGCTCACCCGTTTTAAGTGATTCAAGCATGGCTTTGACGTTTTTACGATCAATCAGTGTACGATTAGAGCGAGAGCGTCCCTTATACTGAAAATAATCAAAGCACGGATTATTGTTTGGGCGATAAACACCGGTTCCAGACTTTTTAATGCCAAAAGCTCGAGCACCTAACTCTAGATTCATTGAGTGTACGGCCAACATTAATGCACCTTTGCCTGACTTCTCTAAAGCCTCTAGATGCTCCATGCCTTTTATCGTGACGTGTTTGTTTACCCGTTTATCTGACCAAAACCATGCCATTGCGGTCTCAAAAAGTGCGATGCCAGTATTGTCGATGTTGTCTTTTAGAATTGCTTCGCGTTGGCATTCTTCCATATGAGGGAAGCAAAGCTCAAGATTGCGTCTGATAGTAACTTGACGTTTTCTCATGATTCGCATAGCTAAACGACCAATGTTGCGTCCCAAAGCTAGTTGAACTTTAAAAGGAAGGAGGCTAAGTAAGTACATCACGCTAATGATAATTAACGTTCCCCAGTAACGAGGCAAAAGAAATTCGGCCTTGAATGCAGGCTTTTTGTATTTGTTCATGTAAGTATTGTCAGATGTGCCCATCTATAAGTGATAAAAACAATGATAATGGACTGCACTTTTATCATTGATAACGCTAATAACATAAATTAAAGCGCGCGGATTCTATGGTTCTTCGACACACTACACAATAAGAACTTTGCAGAAATATGTAGGGAATGAAAAAGCAGTAAAGATGAGTCGCCACGTTAACATCTATCGGAGTGATTTATCTACTGCCCTTTCCTAAAGTTTGAAGAAACATAACTTTGTATTTTCAATGCGCTAAATAATGCCTATTGTTCAATCACATAATGCGACCGTGATGAATGCAACAATAAGACATCATATCAATACTCGCCATTAGCGATTGAATTTGTACTAAAAAGCCGCAGCAATTTCTCGCTGCGGCTTCTTATTCACTTAACAAGTAGAGTGGCGTTATTCGTACCCTACTGTTTTGGATAATAAATTTACGATCAACACACCAGCGATGATAAACCCAATACCAACTAGGGCTGGTAAGTCTAGCCGCTGTCCGTAAACAAAGTAACCAACCGTCGCAACCAAAACGATCCCAGCACCACTCCATATGGCATAAACAACCCCGACAGGCATTGTTTGCACTGTGACGGAAAGCAAGAAGAAAGCGATGCCGTAACCAATCAAAACGACTGTGCTCGGCATTACTTTCGTAAATTGCTCTGTTTTGGGAATATAAGAAGTGGCAATCACTTCACATACAATCGCTATCGACAGCGCCAACATTGGTGGCATAGAGACAAGCATTTTGAACATAAGGCATTAACGCTCAACAGAAATGTAACCGACAACATGTCCGGATAATTAGGCCGCGCATTATACCCAACTCATCTCACGATGGAATACCACTAACGATGTTTACACACCATCACTTTCGCTTACTTTTTGATGACCAGGTGAAAGGCTGACGTTTTGGTGCTGACGAGAAATTTCAAAGTAGATATGCATATCAATCGGCTCAGGTGTATTGAGTAGCATCTTACCTACTTCACGTTGGAAATGACCATAATTACCTAGCTCATCCGTTAGTTCTAGGAGCTCGTAAGAGGCTTCATCGGCAAACATTCCATACGCATACTGATAATGACTGATATCCTTGCTCTTATCATAACCCAGCTTTTGAAGAGCTTGATCAATCTCTTCCGGCGTATAAATGTCTTTATCACCAAACGAATGCAGTAGCACGCAAGGAACTTCTTGAGCTATGCTCTGAATCTTTGTCTTTCTCTTGAAAATACCGAACATAATGTCCTCCACTGACGATGTTTCCAAATATGCACATTAATGCAAAATGGTGAGCTGATTGTTTTTAGTATGGCTCATTAATTTGAGACTTCCTTACTACGAAGTCACCTTCACATATTAACGTGATCGCATAATTACCAGCAAATAGTACACACTGCGTTTCAAACCTATCTCATCAGAAACTCTGCTTTAGTCACAATTGTGTGACAACCCCGAGTACGGTTTACCATAATGTAAAGAGTAGATTGAAAAGTCGGATTTCGTATCGACATCTAAACTTAATTAAGTTAGCTTTAGAAGTATAGACGTCTAGATTGACTATACTTAGGGAGAGAAAGTCGTGCCAATTAGAATTCCAGATCAATTACCAGCTACCGATGTATTAAGGACAGAAAACATCTTCGTGATGAGTGAAACGCGTGCAGCGAGTCAGGAAATACGTCCTTTAAGAGTGCTGATCCTTAATCTGATGCCAAAAAAAATAGAGACTGAAACTCAGTTTCTGCGTCTACTCTCAAACAGCCCACTACAGGTTAACGTCGAATTACTGCGCATTGATAACCGCCCGAGTAAAAATACGCCAACTGAACATTTAGACACGTTTTATCGCCAATTTGAAATGGTGAGAGATAAAAACTTCGATGGCATGATCATTACTGGAGCTCCATTAGGTTTGGTGCAATTTGAAGATGTCATTTATTGGGATCATCTCAAAACCATCATGGAGTGGGCAAAAGATCATGTGACATCCACTCTTTATGTTTGCTGGGCTGCGCAAGCAGGACTAAAGCTACTCTACGATCTACCTAAAAAAACGCGTAAAGAAAAACTTTCAGGCGTGTATCATCACCAAATCCATCATCAATTTCACCCTATCTTACGTGGATTTGATGACACGTTTTTGGCTCCTCACTCGCGTTACGCAGATTTTTCGCCTCACTTTCTAGAAGAGCATACTGACTTAGACATTTTAGCGACATCGGATGTCGCAGGTGTGTACTTGGCCACCACAAAAGACAAACGCAATGTCTTTGTCACAGGACACCCTGAGTATGATTCTCACACCTTACATAATGAATATATCCGAGATTTAAGCGAAGGTATGGAGCCCGCTATTCCTGTCAACTATTACCCAAACAACAACCCAGATAACCCACCAATTGCAAGCTGGAGAAGCCATGGACACCTCCTCTTTTTAAACTGGCTGAACTACTGTGTTTATCAGCAAACACCGTACGACCTCGATCACTTCAGTGAAGATGCTTTCACTAAAGACGATTAGCTTCAAAATAAGCAAACAAAGCACTCATCATTACCGAAATGTAATATGTGAACCAAGCCGCCATATGGCGGCTTTTTCATAACAGTTTGCAAACCTGATCGCATAGTGTTTTTTCCTCAATAGGCTTTTGCTAAGTAATTCATATCATGCAGAAAGATTCAGGGATGTAGGGATAAAGAATGAAAACAGCAAAGCTCGGTGCACTAATATTATTGTCTCAGTTTGCACTCGTGGGTTGCGTGACGGTGAAAGAAGATGGAAGCCCTGTCGTTAAAGCCGATCCTGTGGCAATGGCAGAATCACGTATCGCACTTGGCTTAGGTTATTTAGACGGCGGTAACATGATTCGCGCGCATGATAACTTACAACAAGCCTTAAACCACGCACCTCAATACTATCGCGCGCAATTATCTATGGCTCACTACTACGAAACGGTTGGTGAAGATATTAAAGCCGAACAGATGTATAAACGCTCTCTACGCCAACACACTAAAAACGGAAATGTGCTCAATAACTACGGTACTTTTCTTTGCAAGCGAGGTGCCTTCGAAAAAGCCGATCAGATGTTTAATCGAGCCATTGAGCAGCCTTATTACTACCTTATTCCAGCGAGCTATGAGAATGCAGCTTTTTGTGCTCTAAAATCACAAGATAAAGACAAAGCGAGATACTACTTTACTAGAGCTATCGATCATGATCCCCATAGACCAAAATCGATTTTGCAACTCGCTAAAATAGAAATTGATAGCGGTGATTATACTGAAGCTAGAATTCGATTAATGAGATTCAATCAAATGTATGGCGTGAAGAAGCCCTCTTTGCAACTCATGATTCAACTTGAACGTGCAGCAGGCAATGAAGCTCTCGAGAAAAAGTATCAAAAACAATTGGAAAAATTTTCTTAGTACAAAATAGCGATACATAAGGCGCATTAGCTCACAGCCAATACAGCGCTTGACCAAGAATCCAGTGAATTCAGACTCACGGTGATACATTCATCCTGTACATAAACGTCAAATTCGGTACTATTTGAACGGAATAAGTGACCAAGTCACATTATAAAAAGTGCGCACACAACGAAATTTGTACATCATACTGTTTTTAAGATTGATTTCGGCACATTGATAAATACTAAATATTACTGACATGCACCAGAAGGAAGTTGAAGCCGGATGAAACCTGCCTGCACTCTGTTATTACTCACTTTGCTGAGTTCACCTTTTGTCGTCAGTGCACAAGATAATATTGAGAAAACATTCACGTTTGGCATTGTGTCGAATAAAGCCCAAAGCAAAATCAAAAAAGCGACGCCCCTTACCCAGTATGTAACTGAAAATATGGCTGAATATGGTTACGCAAAAGGGGCGGTAAAGGTATTTAAAAATTATCGTCAGCTCGCGGTTGCGCTTGAAAATGGCACCGTTCAAATTGCAACGGCGACCCCCTTTAATGCGATGACCTTAGAAAAGGAGTCTAATAGCCAAGTCCTCGCTATACGATGGAAAAAAGGCCTGCAAAAATATCATACGGTGTTCTTTACTAATAAAGAGAGTGGCATTGAGTCATTTTCTGACCTGCGCGGAAAAACGCTTGTTTTCGAAAAGCGCACGTCTACCAGCAGCTATTACCTACCTGCGATTACATTGCTGAATCACGGAGAAAAACTGCAATACCTTCCCTCTCCTGATGACAAACCGGCCAAAGACAGCATTGGTTATTTATTCCTTGATGAGCAACTCGCTCAGTCAAATGAAATCAACCTATCTGTATGGGTATATAAACAGAGAGTTGCAGCAGGAGCATTCAGTAACTTCAACTGGAACAATCCCAAAGATTTGCCAGAGAACATGAAAGACAAACTAGCGATTTTTTCTCGTTCTGTTGAAATACCCAGGGATTTAATTCTCGCTTCTCCAAGCATGAGCCTAGAGCAACAGCGTAAAATCACGTCCATACTGCTTGATATGGATACAACTCACGAAGGCTCTCTCGCACTTAAAAAGTTTCAGAACACCAAAAAATTCAGCGCGCTTACTCCAGAAATGCAAGCCTCCTTAAGTACAGTGCGCAAGTCAGTTCACTTGTTACCGAAGGTGGATTGATGTTTCAAAAGCTCTCACTCGAAACCAAATACATTTGCTCGACAATGTTCGTTGTCTTGTTTGTTGTGGTGATAAATCTTGCGTTATACATGCACGGTTACGATGCGTATTCAAATAGCTTAACTCAACAGATCACGAACAACTCTCAAGAAAAAACAGAATCTTACGTTAAGCAAAAAGGGTTGGTTTATGCAGAGCTATTATCAAAACAGCTTTTTGATCCACTCTATACAGACAATATCAGTCAAGCGTATGAGCAAATTAAGGCAACATTGAGCCAGCCAGATGTCTCGAAAATACATGTTGTTGACAATGAAGGGCTAATCTTTCACGACGGCACTACTCAGCTAAGGATGTTTGCCCAACCTCATTACCGCTCTCCTTTTATTTTGAAAGCAATAGAAGAATCTAGAACTCTCGTTTCCTTTTCCAAGCATCAGTTGGAGATCGCAGCGCCGATTCAGCAATCAAACATTACTCTTGGGGCGGTGTATCTTGAGCTTAACTTGATACATCTACTGGAAGAGAAAGAACAGAACATTGAACAAGTCCAAGCGATTACCTCAAACGATAAACAGAAGATGTTTAACTTGCTGCTAACGATCAGTGGGATATCCGTTCTATTCGGTAGCATCATCGCTTATGCTTTGGGGCGGTCGTTAACTAAACCACTCAAGCAACTAAAAGATCAATTTTCAGAGTCAAATACCCAAGCGCTGCCAGTCACCGACATACAAAGCAAAGATGAAGTGGGAGAACTTATTTCGGCGTACAACAAAATGTCAAACAAAGTGAACCGATACACCAGCCGAGTTGAGTTCATGGCGTACCACGATATTCTGACTTCCCTGCCAAACCGAGAAAAGTTACTCATTGATATTCAAACGCAAATAACTGACCACAAATCCCCCTCACTCGCGGTTGTGTTTATTGACTTGGATGACTTTAAGCACATTAACGATAACTATGGACATAACATTGGGGATAAATTGCTAGGCCATCTTGCCTCAGAGCTTCAAAGCCGTTTGCCGAGTTATTTTAAGCCGCTTTACCGCCTTTCTACCATCGTAAGTCGAGTAGGTGCGGACGAATTTGTACTGGCCTTTCCGTGCTCGGACAATCATGAAGCTAGAGAAAAAGCGCACGCTATTCATCGCCAACTACTCTCTCCCTTTAGTTTGGAAGAGAACGATATTCAAATTACGGCAAGCCTCGGAATTGCTGTGTATCCAGAATTTGGTTCAAACGCTGAGTCTCTTTTACAGCTTTCCTCTCTTGCGGCGCAGGAATCTAAAAGACGCGGTAAAGACATTATGACGATATACGATTCCACGTTTGATGAAACGATTAAACAACGTTTATACATAGAACGAGAACTGCGTCGTTCAGTACGTGACTTGTCTCAATTCGAGCTGTGGTATCAACCACAATTTGATCTAAAAACCTATCGCCTAATTGGGGTCGAAGCATTGGTTAGGTGGAATCATCCCGAGAAAGGTTATATCAGTCCAGAATCGTTTATCCCGATCGCAGAACAAAGTGATTTAATATTGGAGCTTGGAGAACATATCATTGAGACGGCAGTTGCTCAGCGGGCAATGTGGGCAGAACATTTCGGTACTGATTTTCACATTGCACTAAACTTGTCCCCAAGACAAATCTATCGCCAAGATTTAAGTCAATTATTTTCTAAGTATTTACGACGACATGATGTCGCCCCTCAAACCATTCATGTTGAAGTGACAGAGTCACTTTTTATTGATGATACAGAGAAAGCTCAATATGTGCTTAAAAAACTACAAAGTATCGGAGTGGAAGTTTGGCTAGATGACTTTGGTACGGGGTATTCAGCCCTTGCCTACCTACAACATATGGCTTTTGACGGGCTCAAGATTGATCGTTCATTTATCGCTCAAATCCGAAAAAGCGATCAAGACGATTCATTAGTTCGCGCGATTGTATCCATGGCTCATAACCTAAGAATGAAAGTAGTAGCCGAAGGCGTAGAAACTCAAACTCAGCTCACACGAATGGAGTCTCTCCACTGTGACGTCGTACAAGGTTTTTTCTTAGGTAGACCTGTACCTGCCGAGGAATTGATTGCATTTGAATACCAACGAGGGAATGGCGCTCAAAGCGTCAATCACTTTGCTTAGAACGCCGTTTTGTTAACTATTGCCGCTTAGCGCGTTAGTACTCGTAATGCAATATCGGTCACACTTCCCCCACCTCATTAATATGAATTTTCTCTTAAAATCTAACATCTGAGATAAATAAACTACACTTTTCATATCAACTTCTTGGATATGGAAATGCGCGTGGTAGGAATCTTTTCTTGGAACAACCTGTCGGTAAAACAAAAGCTATTTGGGTTGGTTTTGCTGCCAATTTTATTGTTGCTTGTCCTCGCGGGTAAACATGTACAAAGCCTTTCTATCCAGGCTCAGGAACTACAAAAAGCACAGTTATTCTCTGTCTACATCGACCGCGTATCTTCGCTTTATCACCTACCGAATAACCCTGATGTAATAGATAAGCAACTAAAAACTCAGCAGATATCTCAATTGTTACGCGACACCGCTGCACCAGTATTCGGTGAAAACGCTGAGATACTAAACCAGTTGACAAGCTTTGAGGAAGCAACCCTCTCGATGCTCTCTTCGCAAAATCAAGAAGAAAAGTTAGATGCGGCAGAGTGGCGCGCTGATACGTTCAAAGAAATCCTCATGAGCTTAGACAAAGTCTATTTTAGAAATGTGAGTTATGAAACAAACACTCACCTTTCTTCTTTGATGCAACTTGAATGGTTGATGTTTTGGTCCACTGAAGAGCATAGATTAAGCGAATATTTGATTCGATCTTCAGAGGAAAATAACGAGTATGACCTCGCAACACAGGCTTCTATCCAATCTTTAATCCAGAACCAACAACTATTTCTAGAGCGTTTTGTGACGCTAAATGCCAATCAACAACAAGTAGATCTGCTCATTGAGACGTTTACGGGTGAAGTCTTTATCAAAAGCCAAGAGTTTCGTGCTTATTTATTGCAACCAGCTCAACTCAAATCATTAACCCCGGATGAGATTGATGCGGGGTTATCTGCACTCAACAAACGCTTATCGTTATTACAAAGTGTTGACGACAAAATGGAACAACAGCTGAGTGATGATATATCAAAGACAATCAACACGACGACACAGCACCGCTTTACCTTTATCGCAATGATGAGCCTTTTAACGCTGTTGGTCGTAAGTTTAACGCTAAGATTGGTGCGAAAAGTTACTGGAAACTTGAATCTAGTCCTCAAATTTCTCAGTAACGAAAGCAATGAACAAAGTAACACTGAAAATTCACCTCTTGCTCAACTAATAAAGGGTAAAGACGAGCTGAGTAAGTTTGCTCGAGAGGTAAAAAAGCTTAGTGATGAGCGGATGTTGTCCAGACTAAAGCTCACACAAGCTAAAGAAGATGCAGAACAAGCAAAAGATGATGCAATTAAGGCGAGTAAAGCCAAAAGTAGCTTTTTGGCCAACATGTCCCACGAGATCCGCACGCCGCTAAATGGCGTTATTGGTATCTCTGAAGTCTTATCCGATACTTCCCTGACTGCCACACAACGCGATTACGTCGACACGATTGAAACCTCCTCCCAACTGCTTTTGAGTTTAATTAATGACGTTCTAGACTTCTCAAAAATTGAATCTGGGATGCTGCTCATTAGCCCACATTCAACTTGTGTTCGAGAGTCTATCTATGACATTGCTTCTATCATTTCACCGAAAGCAAAGGAAAAAGGCATCGATGTGCAAGTCAACATTAGCCGTAACACGCCTTACCACGTAATGTTGGATGACCATCGTATACGCCAAGTTGTCATGAACTTCATGTCTAACGCGGTAAAATTTACCGAACAAGGCAGTGTAGAGCTATCGGTCATCACCCGCGAAATTAAAAATGGTGAAGCGGTCATCGAGTTTTCCGTTAAAGATTCTGGGATTGGTATTGATGCCCAGCAGCAAAAGAAAATATTTGCTCCATTTGCCCAAGAGGATAACTCTACTACCCGACAATTTGGGGGAACTGGACTTGGGCTTGCCATTAGCACGCAATTAGTTGAGCTAATGGGTGGAGAAATTCAACTTGAATCCGAGAAAGGTAAAGGCAGTCGCTTCTTCTTTGAACTAACTGCTCCTGTTGTGACGCAAGAGTTTAACGCTTATCACGCTCTGAATCACAACGACATATGGATTGTATGCAGCAGTACTCAACTAGAACAAAAACTGCGTAACGAGTTAAGTTTTTTCAACATCAATATAACGCAGTCAGTAGATACCTTAAGTGCGTTGCCAACGTGGATTGATAACGAGCGCGTTATCGTTATTCATGTAGAAGCATCACCAAATGCAGCGGCGATGCATATCGATGAGATAGAAAGCCTTTGTAAACGAAACATTCGTGTCTGCCTCATCAAGCACCTTCATAGCCCACAATTCGACTTTAGAAGCAGTATCAGCGCCTTGGTCACTCAGCCACTACTAGGGCAGCGCTTAATTAAAGCACTTGAAAGTTGTGCGGCAAATTTCTCGCACGCACAACAAGAGAGCACTTCAGCGCAACATGTTAAATCTCTGCCGAAAATTTTGGTCGTTGATGACAATACGGTCAATCAAAAAATCGCGGGGCTACACGTCACAAAAGCTGGCTTCGACTTTGATGTCGCTGTAAACGGACAAGAAGCGGTTGAGAAATTTCAACAGAATCAATACAGCCTAATTTTAATGGACTGCATGATGCCCGTAATGGATGGATTTGAAGCCACCCAAATAATTCGTCAAATAGAAGTAAAAGAAAAACGCGCTTTCAGAATTCCGATTATTGCTCTAACGGCAAGTGTGGTCGATGACGATATACAAAAATGCTTTGACGTTGGAATGGATGACTATGTGCCCAAACCGTTTAAAGCAGGGTTGCTTAAAGAGAAGTTAGATAAGGCAATTGGGTTACGTGTTTCCAACACGACGCCTGCTGAACCACACCAAGAGAACACCACCCCCGATAAAACTCATGAACTACCTGCAAGTTCTGAGCAACCAGAAGCAACGGTAACGCCTATTCGCTCCGAACGCATCTTGCTTGTCGAAGATAATAGAGTGAACCAGAAAGTGGCTTCTCTATTGCTATCTAAAGCAGGCTATCAATTCGAAGTCGCAGAAAACGGACAAATTGCAGTCGAAATGTTCCAAAAAGATGGAAAGTTTGATGTTATTTTGATGGATTGCATGATGCCCATAATGGATGGGTTTGAAGCTTCTAGGCAAATTAGAGCTTATGAAGCGAGTAAAGGATTAGCTAAGACGCCCATTATCGCATTAACAGCAAGCGTCGTTGATGATGATATTCAACGCTGCTTTGATTCAGGAATGGATGCCTACGTACCAAAGCCTGTGCGCAAAGAAAAACTGTTGTATCAAATTGAACAAGCAATGTAGGTGGATTCTATGAGTAGAAATCATTCTCGCGTTGCTTTTCCTTTGCGTTACATAAAACGCTATCTGTTCATTCTGATTGCCCTTCTTTCATTAAATTGCCAAGCTCTCGCTGCAGAGAGCTACGCCGTTTTCTCATTTAATGACGAATTCTCTCCGCTCACTGTCAATAAAGCGCGAAAGTTGTACAGAGGGAAGACGCAACTTTTACAAGGCCAGCGAATTGAACTCTCTGACTGGCCTGCGACATCAACAGAAAGAGCTGAGTTCTATCGTTATCTTCTCAACAAAAATTTAGCGCAAATGAACGCGCATTGGGCAAGCTTGTCTTTTTCAGGTAAAGCTAGACCGCCAAAAGTGATTGCACGCTCCAGCATTGATGACCTCATAGCATGGATGCAAGAGAAGCCGAATAGAATTGGTTATGCCCCAACATCGAGCGTCCCTAGTAATGCTCATGTTTTATGTGTGGTTAGCTCGGAGAATTGATATGAAAAAATATTTAACCATGTTATCGCTGAGTATCGCGACCTTTCCGAGCTCAGCCACGATTGAACTAACAGAACAACTTTCTTTAAGTGGTTTTGGCTCTACTTCGTGGGCAAAATCCGATAACCCAACTACGTTACTAGTTAACCGCTTTATTGGCGATGAATCTTGTTTCGATTGCGATACCACTTTCGGCATGCAGCTCGATTATTTTCACAAGGCATTTCGGGCATCCGCACAAGTCGTAAAGCGCCCGCAAGACCATTGGAGCTCGCCTCAGCTCGAGTGGGCGTATTTGGCTTATACCTATAAAAACATAGAAATACGAGGAGGACGCTTAAGACTGCCACTGTTTTTGATGTCTGAGTACAACTATGTCGGCCACGCTTTTACCCAAGCCCGCCCACCGAATGAGGTGTATGACAGCATTCTAGGTATCACGGCTTATAACGGCCTATCTGCACGCTGGATTCATGACCTCAATGAGCAAGTCGTACTTACCGCCATGCCGTTTGTCGGGTTTAAAGACAATAGTGACGTAACCATCAATGAACGTACTGAATTGGAAATTGAGTCAAACAACACTGCAGGGATGAACTTAACGCTAAGCGGAGAGAGCTATCGTTGGAATTTTTCCTACCTCCACGGCGATTATGATCAAACAACGACGCTCTCTAACATTGAGCAGTCCACTCCCGGTGGCGGAACCACAATCATTGACCGTCTAGTTGAAACAGAAAAAAACAACACGATCGATCTGTTTTCTCTAGGGTTAAGATACGAGCTCGATAACATTGTGATTATGGCAGAAGGACAGACCAGCAATCTTTCCTCATCTTGGTACGCGACAACAAGTTATAATGTAAACAAGCTGACTCCTTATATTGTTTACGGTCAGCAGTTTAATAGTCGGGATAAAAAAAGTGGAGACAGTTTCTTACTCGGGTTGAGATACGACCTAGATTACAACGTTTCCCTGAACGCAGAATGGCAAAGGTTCAACGCCTACAATAATAGCTCTGGCGCGTTTTCATCAGCCCCAAAGGATGACAGTGCGAGCCTTTATACGCTAATGCTCAACTTCGTTTTTTAATGTTTCTTACAGTACCAATTTCCACAACACTGAGGGCTGTTGTATTAAGAAGGCTTTTTGCAACACGTAACTAAACGCTAAACGACTGGAAGGGATAGAATCGATCAGATAGGTAAGTGGCAATCCAAACAGAGACAAAGGTTACTCTATTTCGGTTTGTTTTGATTGCCTTTTAACCGCTTTTCTTTGCGTCGCAGTGCCCGGAAAAACTTTGACTCTTCGTGGTACCAACCAAGGACACTAATTGGGAAGCCCACGAGCATCATAATAAAAACATCCGCAGGGAGTTGTTCCCAAATGTCGCTTAAAGAATGCAGCTCTCCAAAAATGAACAAACCGATGACTTTACCAAGCAGTAATGCACAACAAATCATAAAGAAGGACTTTAATATATAGTGCCATTTGCCTTTTTTACGCTCTTCTCTCCAATAGGCATATTTATATTGTCGGTCGTACATTCATCCCCCTAAAGTAAACTTGCCGTAAGTTTAAGTATCTCGATAGCGTAAAGTGCGTTGGCACCTCTTTAATCATAGTGCGTATCTAAAGTGAATGCTTGTCGTGGCAATAAGAAGGATAGGTATTCTGTAGTAAGAGCTACATAATCTCTGAACGTTATATGTCTTGTGTCATTCGGATGATGCCTGATTTTGCTTATCGCTAGTGTTTTCTGAACACCCAAATTGGGCCGATGAGTAGAAACTGTAAATCCTCAAAAAACGACGGTTTTTTACCTTCAATCTTGTGACCGATAAATTGCAATATCCACAATACGCCAAACAAGAGCATAGAAATATGCAGAACGGGCAACATCAATACCTCTAGCGACCAAATAAGGCCAATGCACGCTAATGTGTAGCCGATCATCATCATGAATACACTCAGAGACAAACGAAAATAGAAAACCCAAGTGGGGATCACCGCTACCCAAACCCAATTAAGTTCGAAGCCTAATAATGAAATCTGGGGAATCGACCAAATAAGTCCAACCACAGAAAGGTAAATACCTGGAACTGCGATTGTGTGAATCTTTTGGTTGATAGGGTTTTGGTGACTCTCCCCGTATTCTTTTAGCCATTCAGATAATGCTCGCATATCATTCCCCTTTTCCACCTTCTTATTCTTATATAGCCCGAGGATGAAAAAGGTGCGAATTTTTCCGTAAAGGCTACGAGCAACGAGCGACAAAACAACAGAGGCCAGTGCGTTGCCGATTACTCACCAAGCAACGCTCGTTGTGCTTTCGGCAGCTTGGCAACGACAAGAGCATAAGAGCGTTCACACAAGTCTTGAATCAACCCATCCTCGACATCACCGTTAAAATAAACCGTTATCCAATGACGCTTATTTAAGTGATAACCCGGGATAATGTCCGTAAACTGCGACGTTAAGACTTCTCCATCTTCTGGTTTTACTTTTACGCTGACATACTCCCGACCGTTTCTCTCTGCAATGATGGCAAACATCTTGCCTTTGATTTTGTAAACAACCGCTTCAGGCCCAAATGGGAAATCGCTTTCTGCACACATGAAGGTACTTAAGTATTGTTCTAGTTCTTTGCTTTTCATATCCCCTACCTCCTTCTGCGTTCTCACTCAAATTGTGGCAATAGCAATTTTAACGCCTGGTTAACCTGCTCTTTTTCATTGCCTTCTAAACCATGTAATAACGATTGCTGAACGTCTACATGCTCCAAAATTAGCTTGTCAATTAAGGTTAAGCCTTGCCCTGTTAGTTCAACGGTGACGCTACGTCGGTCTTCTTTACTATGGGTTCTGGTAATAAACCCTTTCTTCTCTAGTTTATCTAAGCGATTAGTCATCGCACCCGAAGTGAGCATCATCGACTCTATTAACGCTGAGGGAGTAAGACAATATGGTGAACCAGCTCGACGCAGTGTCGCTAACACATCAAATTCACCCATTTTCAGGTCGTACTTCTTATGTAGCTCGGCGACCCTAGATTCCATGTATTTTGCAATTCGCATTAGTCGACCCATTATTGCCATCGGTTCAGTGTCGAGGTCTGGCTTCTCCCTAGCCCACTGCTCTACCACTCTATCAATTGCATCCATTATTTCTCTCCAAACATCATATATTTTTTATTTTAACATAAAGATACTTTACAAAAAGCCACCTTGCCGATATCGTTACATTTAATTATCTCTACATAAAGATATTTAACATGAACATTTTACTTGCGATGATTCCTGCTTTTTTTTGGGGGACGACTTACGCTGTTACTCAGTTTACTCTACCGGATTGGCCTCCCGTTTTACTTGGCGCTCTAAGGGCACTGCCTGCGGGTCTTTTGTTGCTGGCAATAAAGCCGTCGTTTCCGAAAAGAAGTGAGTGGAAGGTGCTGCTTGTTTTAGGAACCATCAACATCGCTTGCTTCTTTGGTCTCATTTTTGTCATGGCGTTGACGCTTCCTTCTGCCATCTCTGGTGTTGGTATGGTTTCGGTCCCCGTTTTTGCGATGCTGTTTGGTTGGGCGGTCTACAAACGCCAGCCTAGTGGCATCCAAGCTATAAGCGGCGCAACTTTGATTGCTTTAGCTTGGTTCTTATTTGATCCTAGCTCTATTTCTCTCGACCCCGTGGGATTACTTGCGATGATCTCCGCCATTATGTGCATCGTGATAGGAAGTAGCGTAACAAAGTCTCTAGGTACAAAAATGCACTGGTGGACAGTGTTAACATGGCAGCTCATTTTGGGTGGCGTGATTATGTCTATCGCAACAAGTGTGCTGGCGATAAACAATCCAGAGCCATATGTTACGGTCGTTCAGGACGTATCCATGACGAATATTCTAGGGTTACTGTGGGTAATTATTCTGAACACCGCATTAGGGTATGGCATGTATGTATGGTTATTGCAGCGGATGTCGGTCGTAGATTTTACCTTTGGTGGTATTGCAAACCCAGTCGCAGGCATTGTTTCGGGCCTACTGCTATTGGGGGAAACGTTCACTCCTCTGCAATACAGCTTAATGCTAGGAATGATCGTAATGTCATTACTACCTCAGCTCATTACGTCAATCAAAACGAAAAGAGCCGCACTCTCCTCCTAAGTAACGTTAATTCCTAACACTCTAAGAGTAATGAGAGTGTTAGGAATCCTCAAGTGTGAGCCTACCAGCAGAAATCAGCGCTAACCTAGGCAACTGGCACCTTTAAAGCGGGATGTTATGACGTTATGGCTATTAAGCACTTGCAAGGTTAGTCAGGGGCTCTGGTTTAGCGTAAACATAACCTTGAATAAGGTAAATCGCATGCTGAGCCAGGTATTCGACTTGAGCCTGGCTCTCTACACCTTCTGCAATCATCTCACATTCCGCTTTGTTCGCTGCAGACACAATTGAGTCTAGCACTTTCAACTTTTGGTCGTCAGATCCTATTGGATCAATGAACATCTTATCCACTTTTACACACCGGATGCCCAAATCTTGTAGGTAAGAAAAGCCACCATATCCGGTACCAAAATCGTCAATTTTGAACTTGTAGCCTTTATTCGTTAAATACAAAATCTCTTTTTTCGCGGCCTCAGTGTCTTTTACTGGTATTCTCTCGGTCAATTCAAAATGAATTCTATTAGAGATTGGCCAATTTAACTCCGACAGCAACTTCGTTAATACACCTGACTCTAAATGGGAGGAAACAATATTGATGCTGACCCACGTATGCTCGGGTAAGTCACTTAAGTCTTGTATGATTTTACGAATAAGCTGATTCGTCATCGGGATAATCAGGCCACTTTCTTCTGCAGCACCAATAAACATATTTGGTGGCACCATTCCATCACGCCGCGACCATCGAATCAGAGCTTCATATCCTACTGTCTTACCATCGCGACTATCGACAATCGCCTGGTAGTAAGGAATAAATTCTGCATTACTAATCCCATTTTCAATTAGACCTGTAATGGATTTTCTCAAGCTTTTACCAGATATGTATGCAAAGGCAGTCACAAGACCAGCAAGCACACTTACAAGACCGCCCCACAAAAGTACTCTTTCCTGAGCATAATTTTTAAGTTTTTCACCGCTGTATATCTTGATGAGCATGTTGGCTTGAGACTCTCCTGAAAAGAAAAACTCTTTTGAGAGTGCGCTTTCTTCTCCTGCAATATTCGCTTTGCCACGGCTTATCGTTAAATCACCAAATATTGGTTCATCATACTTAAACTCTACAAATAGGCAGTCTTTGCAAGGCGTTTTTATTACCTCGTTAACCCAACTGTTATCAAGCACCCAGAAAACTTCAACGTGTTCATTATCATAAATGACCATCCACTCTATTTGGTCATTCTGTTGCGGCAAAATAAGTGATGCGAAAAAGTTCTCATCCATCTGAAATCGTTCACTACTAGATGGGCGAGACACTTCACTACCAACCGTGGAACACGTTTTTCCGCCTTCTGTGGTCATCGCAATAAAACGAATGTAACGGTTATAAAAACGTGAGTCGCGTAAAGTTCTTACATCACTATCACTACAAGTAAAATCTAACTGAGCAATCTGCTTCACTATTGCTCCGTCCAAATAGGCAGACCTTTGATTTAAATAATCTACGTAAGCATCTATTTTCGACGCTTTTACCGAGTTGACGTAAAAGTTGGTTATCGAATGAAAGGCCACTACAAATATGGCGATGGGAACTAAGCCGAGTAAAGTGGCATACCTTGTATTCTTTGTTATCAAAGTTCGTCCTGCTAATCTGTCAAGCAACCTAAGTGGGATATGAATACTATCTCATTTTTATAGTCCAAAAAGTGAGGAATGACGCTCAATAAAATGATAGGCTCAAGTGGCTTTCAGATGTCGGGATTTAGAATGTGAGCACCAAACCACATTCGAGGAGAACAAAGTAGCGAATAAGTGGAAAGTAAGAACGAGCCCAATTGTTAAGTCATCCGTAATAAAAGTGACGACTTGGAGCTTGAGCAATACTTTTTAGATAGGCAGCAGATACGCTAAAAAACAAAAAGGAAACGATTGATGCCAACCGCTTCCTTGATTTGTTATTGCTATTTAAAAGTGCGTGAATTACGCCACTTCAAGAATCACTTTTTCCAACTTATCTAGGCCTTCATTTAGCACGTCAGATTCGATGGTCAGTGGAGGTAACAGACGAATCACGTTCGCTTTTACTCCACAAGAAAGCAGGATAAGGCCGTTTTCTTGCGCTTTAGAAATCACCGCTTTGGTCATCTCTTGCAGTGGTTTGCCTGATTCTGGGTCAGTAAACTCAATCGCCATCATTGCACCCGTGGTACGGATTTCACCAATAGCAGGCACAGATTGTTGCAGTTTGGTCATACGTGCATTGACCACTTCACCGATCCCAATCGCTTTAGCACACAAATCTTCTTCTTCGATGATTTTCAGCACTTCAAGACCAGCAACACAACCAAGTGGAGAGCCCGCGTAAGTGCCACCTAAACCACCCGGCAGCGCAGAGTCCATCACATCCGCTTTCCCAACCACCGCTGAGATTGGGAAACCACCAGCAATGCCTTTCGCCATTGTCATTAGGTCTGGTTCAATGCCTAGGTACTCTGTTGCAAACATTTTACCGGTACGAGCAAAACCCGTTTGGATTTCATCGGCAATCAGCATGATACCGTGCTTATCACACAGCTGACGTAAGCCTTGTGCAAACGCTTCAGGTGCTTTGTAGAAGCCGCCCTCACCTTGTACTGGCTCGAAGATTATCGCCGCAACGCGTGAAGGTTCGATATCGCAAGCAAATAGATCGTCGATTGCTTGTAAGCTTTGCTCAACGCTGATGCCGTGGAACGCATTTGGGTACGGCGCGTGATAGATTTCATTCGGGAAAGGACCAAAGCCTGCTTTATATGGCGCAACTTTACCAGTTAACCCCATAGTCATGTTTGTGCGACCGTGAAAGCCGCCTTTAAACGCTATCACGCCGCTACGGCCTGTATGAGCGCGTGCCACTTTTACGGCATTTTCGACCGCCTCGGCGCCAGTGGTTAGAAAGATCGCTTTCTTCTTAGTCTCACCTGGTACAAGTTCTGTCAGCTTTTCAGCCAGCTCTACGAATGACGCGTATGGCGTAACCATCGCACACGTGTGTGAGAAATTGTCCAGCTGAGCTTTTACCGCTTCGCTAATGCGCTTGTGAGAATGCCCGGTGTTAGTTACCGCGATACCCGCTGCAAAGTCTATGTATTTGTTGCCTTCGATATCCCATACGTAAGCGTTTTCTGCTTTCTCTACGTAAAGTGGGTACAGTGCGCCCATGCCTTGAGCGATAACTTGGCTTCTTCTTTCGTGCAGTTGTTGATTTGTCATTGTTTTGTCCTTAATTAGTTGCCGCCAAAGCAGAGATATTTCACGTCCATATATTCATCGATACCTTGTTTTGCTCCTTCGCGTCCGATGCCGGACTGCTTAACACCGCCGAAAGGAGCGACTTCAGTAGAAATCATGCCTTCGTTAATGCCAACCATGCCGTATTCGAGCGCTTCTGCGATTTTCCAAACACGGTGGATGTTTTGGCTGTAGAAGTACGACGCAAGGCCGTAGATGGTGTCGTTCGCCATTTCGACTAGCTGTTCGTCGCTGTCAAAACGAATCACTGGTGCGACAGGACCAAAGATTTCCTCAGAGACAATCTTCATGTCGTGAGTAACGTCTTTGAGCACCACTGGCTGCATAAATAGACCATCGAGCGTTTTGAGTTCTGAAACCGGCTTCGCGCCTTGCTCGATAGCACCATCGATCAACGCTTGAATGCCTTGCTTCGCTGACTCGCTGATCACTGGACCAATGTTGACCCCCTCTTCCAATCCGTTACCAACTTTGAGCTGCTGAACCGCAGCGTCAAACTTAGCAACGAATTCGTCATACACTTTGCTGTGTACATAGAAACGGTTCGCACAAACACACGTTTGGCCTGCGTTACGGAACTTCGACACCATCGCACCCGCCACGGCTGCATCAATGTCGGCATCATCGAATACGATAAACGGCGCGTTGCCACCGAGCTCCATTGAGGTACGTTTAATGTCCGCCGCGCTTTGCTGCATCAGCACACTACCAACTTGGGTAGAGCCAGTGAAAGACAACTTACGAATCAACGGATGCGAAGTGAAAATAGCGCCTACCTGACGTGAATTTTCACCCAGAACCACTTGCAGCACATCGCGAGGGATACCCGCTTGATAGGCAAGCTCTGCGACCACAAACGCAGACAGCGGCGTAGATTCAGATGGTTTTACGACAAAGCTACAACCGGCCGCTAAAGCTGGCCCTGCTTTGCGCGTGATCATCGCAATTGGGAAGTTCCACGGTGTAATCGCACAGGCGACACCAATTGGCTGTTTGATGGTCACCAAACGCTTGTCTGCACTTGGGGCAGGAATCGTCTCACCGTAGGTACGTTTCGCTTCTTCAGCAAACCATTCGATAAAGCTCGCACCGTAAAGCACTTCACCTTGAGCTTCCGCTAGCGGCTTACCTTGCTCTAACGTCATCAAACGGCCAAGGTCGGCTTTGTTTTCTAACAGAAGTTGGAACCAACGATTGAGCATGCCAGCACGCATTTTTGCTGGCAGTGCCGCCCACTTTTTCTGCGCCACACTGGCACGTTCAATGCCATTTAAAATGTCGTTTTCGGTTGAGACTGGTGCGTACCCGAGGAGTTCTCCGGTCGCCGGATTAGTCACTGCAATGCCCTGTTGTGGATTCGCTACCATAAACGAAACAAGGCTTTGGTTTTGTATCTGTTGCATGGTCATTCCTTTTGACAACTCATCATCGCCGCTAAGCCAGCGGCGAGTTTATGTTTAAGCAGGGATCTGCTGCGTAATACAGTGAATGTTCCCTCCGCCGAGTAGAACCTCTCTCGACGGTATCGCGATGATTTGGTATTCCGGCATCGCGTTTTGCAAAATATCGATCGCCATAGCGTCGGTCTCTTCGTCCAGCATCGGCAAGAACACATGCTCGTTGACGATAAGAAAGTTCGCATAAGAGGCACTTAGGCGTTCGCCAGCTTGTCGACTCATTCCTGAACAGGCGTCGATACCATTGGCTTCGCGCTCGCTGTAATGCAACGGACCAGGTAATGGCAAACGGACAATTTCAATATCGCGTCCTTTCGCATCGTGCTGAGATTTCAGTACTTGTTCCGCTTGACGAGATAACGCGTATTGCGGATCGCTTTGGTCATCGGTCCAACTTAGTACCACTTTACCCGGTGCGATAACGTGCATCAGGTTGTCGATATGGCCGTCTGTTTCGTCATTGAATAAACCATTTGGCAACCAAATGACTTTTTCGATACCGAGGTACGCCTTTAACTGCTCTTCGATTTGCGCTTTACTCAATTGCGGATTTCGCCCCGGACTGAGTAAGCACTCTTCTGTGGTGTAAAGGGTGCCTTCACCATCGGTGTGAATCGCCCCTCCTTCAAGTACAAACGGAGCACGGTAATGATCAATACCGATGATGTCGCATACCGAGCCAGCGACAAGATCGTCCTGCTGCCAGTTATCGTAAAGCCCGTTGTATTCGCCGCCCCACGCGTTGAATTGCCAACTAATCCCACGGCGCTCGCCCGCCTGATTCACGAGCACGGTCGGTCCAATATCGCGCATCCACGCATCGTTAAATGGGATTTCCACCAAACGTACGTCTGAGTGGAGCATTTGACGCGCTCGGTCAAAGTTGTGCGAGCATACCGCCACGCACACATTGGTCACATCCGCGATTAAGTTCGCGATTCTGGCAAAGGTTTCTTGCGCGGGTAATGCGTCATCACGCCAGTTGTCTTTCCTTTCTGGCCACGCTAGCCAAACTTCACTAACCGGCTGAAACTCAGCCGGAAAATAGAAGCCATCTTGCGCTGGTGTTGTCGATAACTTCATTTTAACGCCTCTTTAAACGGCTAGTTTGCCAACGCTGGTGTAAAGGTCTGGACGACGGTCGCGGAACAAGCCCCACGCGTGACGCGCTTTCGCTGTCGTAGCGAGGTCGATTTCTGCGTAAATGATGGTTTCACCTTCACGCGGTGCTTCGGCAATTTTTGCACCAGTGTGGTCAGTGATAAAAGAAGAGCCGTAGAACGTCGTCTCGATACCATCATCGACTTCAGTGCCCACTCGGTTTGACGCAATCACTGGAACGAGGTTTGCTGCCGAGTGACCTTGCATTGTACGTTGCCAGTGGTCACGTGAATCCAGTGTCGGATCTTGAGGCTCAGAACCGATTGCAGTTGGGTAAAAAATCGCTTCCGCGCCGTGCAGAGCCAAGCTGCGTGCAAGCTCTGGAAACCATTGGTCCCAGCAAATGCCAGCACCGAACTTACCGAACTTGGTTTGCCACACTTTGAAACCGGTATCGCCAGGGCTAAAGTAGTACTTCTCGCTGTAGCCCGGACCGTCAGGAATGTGTGACTTGCGGTAGTTATCTAGTACCGTACCATCGGCATCTATCATCACTAGCGAGTTAAAAAACGTATTGCCCGCTTTTTCAAAGTAGCTGACAGGAATCACCACGCCGAGCTCTTTAGTCAACGCACTCATCTCTTTAATAAGACGACAATTCTCCGTTTCTTCTGCAAGCTCGAAATACTTTGCTTCTTGTTTTTTGCAGAAGTAAGGCGCAGCGAACAGCTCTTGCGGAAGAATCACGTTCGCACCGTTTTGTGCTGCTTCACGAATCGCCTTTTTTGCTTTGGCTAAGTTATCTTCCAGATCCCAGCTTTTCGTCAGTTGAAGGGCTGCAAATTTCACTACTTTGCTCATTGGATATTCCTTATCTCTTAAATCGCCAGTTTGTCACGTAGGTTATAGTAAGCCGCGCCCATTGCCGTAAACGGAATTTGGAAGTGGCGGCCCCCCGGGAAGGAGTAATGTTTCAGTGCAGCAAACGCGTCAAAGCGTTCTGCGTGTCCGGTCAGAGCTTCGGCCAGCAACTTACCTGCTAGGTGAGTACACGTTACACCGTGACCGCTGTAGCCTTGTAGGTAGTAAATGTTGTCTGCAAACGAGCCAAATTGCGGCATGCGTGAGTAAGTCAGCAAGAAGTTACCTGTCCAGGTGTAATCAATCTTGATGCCTTTCAATTGTGGGAAGACTTTTTCCATCTTCGGACGGATCAGTGCTTCGATGTTTTCTGGGTCACGTGCTCCGTAAACCACACCACCTCCGAACAACAAACGCTTGTCGGCGGTTAAGCGGAAGTAGTCCAGCAAGTAGTTACAGTCCTCAACGCAGTAGTCACTGGTCAGCACTTGTTTTAGCTGCTCATCACTCAAAGGCTGAGTCGCCACCACTTGTGTGCCACACGGAATCGCTTTGTTGCTGATGTTTGGTGCCAAACCACCAAGGTAGGCGTTACCTGCCAGTACCACGTACTTGCTCTTCACGCTGCCTTTCGCCGTTTTCACTACTGGGTTAATACCTTTATCAATCGACACGACCGCCGACTGCTCAAAGATTTGACCACCTAGAGACGTAAACGCAGCGGCTTCACCTAACGCGAGTTTAAGCGGATGAATATGACCACCGCGCATATCCAGTAAGCCGCCAGTGTATACTTTAGTGCCTACCGCTTGTTCTACCTCTCCTGCGTCAAGCAGAGTCAGTTGGTCGTTGCCGTAACGCTCCCAGTTCTTCTTATGTTCTTCTAGCCCTTTGAGTTGTTTACTGTTCAGTGCCGTGAACAAGCCGCCTTGCTTGTAATCACAGTTGATGTCGTATTTGTCGATCAGGCCACGGATGATATCGCCGCCTTCAAAAATCATATCGCACAGAGCTTTGGCTTGGTTTTGGTCGTAACGGCTTTCAATCACGTCAACATCTCGGCTGTAGCTGTTAACGATTTGGCCACCGTTACGACCAGTTGCTCCAAAGCCCACTTTTGCGCTTTCTAGCACAACGACTTTAAAACCTTTTTCTGCAAGGTGTAGTGCAGAAGAAAGACCAGAGAATCCCGCACCGACTACACACACATCGCACTCGATGTTGTCTTGCAATTGTGGGTATTCCGGCATGTTTGGCACAGAGTGCGCGTAGAACGAATCCGTATGCTTGTTCATAGAACTATTCCTTTATTTATCGTAATCGTCAGCAGGCTTAAGGATGGAGGCGAATCCAAGTGGTTTTGGTTTCGGTGAATTTTTCAATCGCGTGGAGAGACTTGTCTCGACCGTTTCCGCTCATTTTGAATCCACCAAATGGAACCGTCATGTCACCTTCGTTGTAGTTGTTAACCCAAACCGAGCCGGCTTGCAGCCGTTTTGCTACGCGATGAACGCGGTTGATATTGCTACTCCAGAGTGCCGCGCCTAAGCCGTACTTCGAATCGTTAGCGATCTCAATTGCTTGCGCTTCGTCTTTGAATGGAATGACACACAGCACCGGACCAAAAATTTCCTCTTGAGCGACACGCATCTTGTTGTCGACGTTGTCTAAAATGGTTGGGGAAACAAATGCGCCCTGCCCATCGACATCGCCGCCACAACGTACGTTTGCACCTTCTGATTCACCTAACGAGATGTATTCCAACACTTTTGATTTATGATCTTGGTCAATGAGCGCACCCATTGATGAACTTGGGTCCATTGGGTCTTTTGGCGTGAACGCTTTCGACGCTTGAATAACTTTTTCTATAAACTGCTCTTTGATGCTTTCGTGAACAAGCAGGCGGGTTGCCGCGACGCACACCTCACCTTGGTTGTAGAAACACCCTGCGGCGGTGTCTGCTGCTGCGCGGTCTAAATCATCACAATCTTCAAACACGATGTTCGCGTTCTTGCCGCCCGCTTCTGCAAACACACGCTTTAGGTTGCTCTCACCCGATCTGACCATCAGTTGACCTGCAATGCGCGTCGAGCCTGTGAAGGCGATGCAGTCTACGTCTTGGTGTTTCGCCAGCGCGTCGCCAGCTTCATGACCAAAACCCGTAACGACTTGGAAAACGCCTGTTGGTAATCCCGCTCGAGAAGCAAGTTGACCTAGGAATATCGCGGTGAGAGAAGATTTTTCAGGCGGTTTTAGAATCACGCTGTTACCAGCGGCTAAAGCAGGACCAAGCTTCCAGCACGCAAGCCAAAGGGGGAAGTTCCACGGTACAACCGCAGCAACCACACCAATTGGTTGATGAGAAATAAAAGCGTGTACATCTTTTTCGGTTGGGGCAACTTCGCCGTATACTTTGTCGATTGCTTCTGCGTACCAGCGTAATGCACTCGCCGCGCCAGGAATATCGGTAGAGAAGCTGTGAGAGATAGGCTTACCGGTATCAAGCGTTTCTAGCAGAGCCAATTCTTCTTGGTTTTGATCAATCAAGTCAGCAAACTGTTTAAGCACTGCTTTGCGATGAGCTGGGCTGCTCTCGCTCCACTGACCGGATTGAAATGCTTGGCGAGCGTATGAAACCGCGAGATCAACATCTTCATTTTGGCAACGGGCGATTTCGGTGAATATCTCATCTGCTGCTGGGTTAACTACCGGGATGGTTTGCCCTGTTAAAGCGGCACTGTATTCACCGTTAATGTACGCCCTGTTTTCGATGTTTAGATTGTTTTTTAGTTCAATCCATTGCTCTTGGGTTTTCATACGCTCTCCTTGTGATCACACAAGGCAAGCCCCCACTAAAATGTGGTTGGCGTATGCGCACTTATCATTCGACAAGCCTTGTCTGTGTGATTTGTAAATCGATGGGGCTTCGTCGTATCAATAATGTACGACTCGCCCGCTGTTATGACATGAGATTGCCCTTTATATTCCAGAGTGATTTCACCCTCTAATACGGTGCCAATCTCTTCGCCTTCGTGTTTGATTTCTGCCGCACCAGTGGTTCCATAAGGTGCGTATTCCTCGATCAAGAATCCGATGACTTGATCTTTGTCGCCATTCGTTACCAGTTTCATGGACACCGTCTCGCTCCCGATTTCCACAAGATCTGACGGCTTGATGACTACTTTCACTTCCTCGTTCGAAGGTTGTTCAAAAGTGAAAAACTCTGATAACGATAAAGAAAATACATTAACGATTTTTTGTAGTGAGCTGACCGACGGGCTCACTTTTCCATTTTCAATGGATGAGATTGCACTGTGGGTAATACCAGCGCGCTCGGCTAGTTCCCTTTGTGACAATCCATGTTTTTTTCGTAACTGAACAATATTTTTACCAATCTCTTGATTGTCCATTCATACAGCTCCAAACGTTTAACGAGAGGTAGCCATCATAAATTCATTGAACAAAATTTGAGAGAAATGATTGGTTTTTGCTTCCCATTCTGGGTGCCACTGCACGCCAACGAAAAATTTTTGATTAGGAAGACTAAATGCTTCTACCAAGCCATCCGGGGCTTTAGCTTCTACTTGTAATAGAGGAGCAAGATGATCGACGCCTTGGTTGTGTAGTGTGTTCACTTCAAAGAAGGTGGTATTTTCCCAATGATGTTGCACCAGCCATTGTTCAAATAAGCTCTGCTTTTGAACTAGTACAGCGTGTGCTGGCGCGTATTTTTGTTCGAAATCTTCAACAGGCGCTTCACGATGGTCATAGAAGCCGGAGTCATGAACGGCTGGGTTTAACGAGCCACCGAGTGCGACATTCATCTCTTGAAAGCCGCGGCAAATACCAAGGCACGGAATGTTTTGGTCAACCGCATGACGAATTAACGTGAATGAGAGCTCATCACGAGCTTCATCTTTGTAGCTCTCTTCGTGCGTTGCATTGTATCGATGTGGCGCAACGTTAGAGTGGCTGCCAGGAAAAAGAAAACCATCACATATGTCTAGGATGGTGGTTACGTCATCGCCCGACATGTCGGGAGCCAACATAATCGGTAGTCCTCCAAAATCCTTTATGGCGCGAAGGTAAAAGTCGTTGACCGCTTGTATCTGATAGCCACCCAACTCTTTAGCGCAGCTAACCACACCAATGATGGGTTTGTGTGTATCTGCCATGATATGTCCGTGTTCAATTTATTTAACACAAACCCTACAAACCATGTACAAAATTATCAACACAGATGACCATTATTATCGTCACAACGTGATCTGAAGCACTTTTTAGGCTTCAAAACTGAATATTTATGCTCATTATATTGAACAAAACAAAACCAACTGTTACAAAATAGTTAACAGAAAGACATAAAAACCAGCCGTTAAACATCAAAAACACAGTGTAAGTACATGTTTAAATTAAAAATAACCTAAAAAACAAACAGCTCGCTCAGAGTGCTGTAATTTATTTGTTAATTTGGTTATTTCTAATTTCTACTCGTCAGGCTATTTGGAGAAGAAAATGGAATCGTATCTACAGGAAGTACAAAATTTTAAACAAAAATGGCCCGATATTGAATTTATCGATCTCATCTTTACCGATATAAATGCCACCCCAAGAGGAAAACGCATCCCGATAGATGCTCTAGAAAAACTGAATAAAGGTGTTGCCCTCCCCCTTTCGACCATCACCCTAGATACCAAAGGTAACGTCGTTGAAACGGCCGGGTTGGGAGAAGATCTCGGAGAGCCAGATAATCTCTGCTATCCAATCAGCGGCACCTTAATGCCGACGGCAAAAGAACAAGTTGGTCAGCTACTGCTTAGTATGATGGATGAAACCGGGCAGCACCCTAACCCACTGTTCATCCGAAACATTCTCGCTTCTATATTGCAAACACTGCATGCTAAAGACCAATATCCTTGTGTCGCGCTCGAGCTGGAGTTCTATTTAATAGACAAAACCCGCGGCGAAAATGGCGAACCATTAACGGCAATTAACCCCACGAAAAAAACTCGAGAAAAAGATACCGAGGTTTACGACCTTGATGGACTAGATGACTACGCTGATTTCTTGGCCGACCTTAATCGAATTGCATTAGAACAAGGTTTAAACACTTCCGGAGCCCTATCTGAATCGGCACCAGGGCAGTTCGAAATCAACTTCAACCATTCTAAAGATGTACTTCGAGCATGTGATGAAATCATCATCGCAAAACGCTTGATTCGCCAAGTCGCTCATCAGCACGGATTTGACGCCACATTTATGGCGAAACCTTTTAGTGAGCAAGCGGGTAATGGCATGCACATTCACCTCAGCTTGGTTGATACAGATGGTAACAACCACTTTAGCCAGCCAGACGGTCAAGCGAGCGCCTTCTTCTATCAAACCATGGCAGCGATGCTGTCACAAACATCCGATGCCATGGCCCTAATCTGTCCTAACGTTAACTCTTACCGTCGCTTTGTTCCTGGCGCTTACGTCCCAACCAAAGCCGATTGGGGAGAAAACCACCGCGGTGTTGCGTTGCGTGTGCCTATCAGCGATAGCAAAAATCGCCGTATAGAGCATCGTATAGCAGGCGCTGACGTTAACCCATACATTCTCGCTGCAGTAGTACTTTCCGCAGTATTAGCGAGTGAAAGCTACACCAAAGATCAATGTCCACCGACTCTCAGTGATGATGCAATTGAGTTACCTCTGCGTATGTCAGAAGCTCTAGAGCGACTGGAGCACAGTGAGCTGGCTCAATACATCTCAAGAGACTTTATCGATTTGTATCTAGCTTGCAAACAGAGTGAACTCGCAGAATTTGAGCGAGCTATTACTCCATTGGAAATCGACTGGATGTTGCACTCGGCATAAACAAAGGAAATGAACTTTATGACTACGCAGACCAAGGCGCTGGATGCGCCTCTTAAAATCAACTCTCAACACATTATTGTTTCTTTAATCTCGGTTGCGACGTTTGTCTTTTTTACCACAATCGGTTTGAACCATGAGGAAGGCGAAGCCTACGGATGGATGAGTCTTTTACCAACGGCGTTGGTATTGGTCTTTGCGCTGACAACACACCGAACTGTGGAAGCCCTCTTTAGCGGCGCTATTACCGGTGTTCTTCTGCTTAACCCAACTGAAGCGGTAGAACAGATTGTTGATATTTCCATGAGTGTAATGATGGATGAAACTATTGCCTGGATCATCCTCGTTTGTGGTTTGATGGGCGGCCTAATTGCTATTTTGGAGAAAGGCGGCAGTATCTTAAGCTTCTCCGACATGTTGGTCACGAAAGTAAAAAGCCGTAAGCAATCGATGCTGATGACCTTTGCGTTAGGTATTCTGATCTTTATCGACGATTATTTGAATGCGATTGCAATTTCTTCCTCAATGAAAAAAGTTACGGACGGCTACCAAATCTCGCGTGAAAAGCTCTCATATCTTGTGGATTCAACCGCCGCGCCTATCTGTATCCTCGTACCGATTTCCACTTGGGCAATTTTCTTCAGTTCGTTGCTAGAAGCAAACGGAGTAGCAGAAGCGGGAGATGGTATCAAAGCATACATTGAAGCTATTCCATACATGGCTTACGGCTGGGTAACGCTGGTGATTGTTTTGCTGGTTGCAATGGAAAAGATCCCAGATCTAGGTGCGATGAAAAAGGCAGAAAAGCGTGCGAAGAATGGTCAAGTTCGTCCAGACGGTGCAACAGATGTCGACTTTGGTCCCGATGTATCTGCACATACCAACCCAACCATGGGCCTTGTCAACTTCTTGTTGCCGATGATCGTACTCGTTGCCGCAAGTTGGTACTTTGGTATCGATCTACTTGCTGGTGTTTTCGTCGCGCTAATCTTTACTATTAGCTTTTACGGCGCACAAAAACTGATCTCGATGAACGACATGTTCGAAGCTGTTTATGATGGCATTAAGGTTATGCTACTGCCGCTTGCGACCGTTATTGGTGGTTTCATGTTGAAATCGGTCAACGACTCATTGGGCGTCACGCAGTATGTCATTGAGACCGTCAGCCCTTACCTGTCAGCGTCTTACTTCCCGGCGATTATCTTTATGATTACGGGCGCGTTGGTATTTGCAACGGCATCGTCTTGGGGAACGTTTGCAGTAGCGATGCCAATTGTTCTACCTTTGGGCGAACAGCTTGGTGTGCCTCTACACTTAACCGTTGCAGCGCTGCTTTCAGCATCAGCGGCAGGGAGCCACTCTTGTTTCTTTAGTGACTCAACCGTGTTATCTGCACAAGGTTCGGGCTGTACAGCAATGCAACACGCAACCACACAGTTTCCTTATGCGTTGATTGGTATTGTTGCAACCGCGATTTTCTTCTTCATCATCGGTTAGCCCCTTTATCTAATTGCAAAACCCTGCTCAAAAATAGCGGGGTTTTGTTCTATCAAGTCAAATGATCCTCTTAAAACTACTTTACGCCCGTTCAGTATAAAAATACTCAAAGATATACAGCTGCACTCAATAAGGGTTTGGTAAACCTAATATTTTTGGTTTACGCTTAGCGAAGCGTTTATTGTGCAACAAGGCAGCTTTTGAGTAACTTAAATGCCGCCTTAATACAGTGTTAACGGTTGGAGAGACATGAAAAAGTTAGCCCATGAGATATGGATATTTGACGGAGATCCCGTCCAATTCTTAGGACTCCCATACACCACTCGTATGACTATTGTTAGGCTTTCTGATGGTGGCCTTTGGATTCATAGTCCAATTAAGTTATCAAATTCGATTAGAGAGCAAATCAACAATCTAGGCCAAGTGAAATACTTAATCGCTCCTAATCATTTACACCACTTGTTCTTATCTGAATGGGTATCTGCCTATCCTAGCGCAGAAGTTTATGGCACAGATGAAGTCATTAAGAAGTGCCGTGATATACACTTTCACGCTTCACTTAACCAAGGCGGTAATGCTTGGAACTCTGAGATTGAACAAGAACTATTTTCTGGCTCTCCATTAATGGAAGAGTGTGTGTTTTATCATCGACGTTCAAAGACCTTAATTGTTACTGACCTCGTCGAGAATTTTTCTGGCCAGAACTTTAACTACTGGCAGCGGTTTGTGGCTAAAGGGGCCGGTATTCTTGCTCCGAATGGAAAAATGCCTTTGGATTGGCGCCTAAGTTTTATGTTTAGCAAACAAGAGGCTCGAAAACACTTAAATAAATTGCTGTCTTGGAAACCTAATATATTGGTTATGGCTCACGGCGAAATCGTCCTTGATAATGCAGACGAGTTCTTACAGCGCTCTTTTAAGTGGCTAGTATGAGACAACATTGAAAACTCACACAACAGAATAGACAAGAAGCTATTTTAAAACATTAGGCCCTTTTAGCTTAGTCTTAGGGGGCAATTTACAGAACTACACGTTATGTTTAACGATAAGCTCCCCTATTCCTCTTAATTGAGCATTATGCAGCAATTTAAAATTCCGTTAGAATTGCACTTCAAAAACTTCAATGCGAAGAATTCTGAACATTGATACGGACATAAGTTCAAGAGTTAACATAACGCTATAGCAATCTCTTACTAATTATTTTGCTTCGAGACATTGGCATACTCCCGAAACAAACCCTTCGACTCTAAAGGTTTTGTTAATAACTGTTGCCATGCTTGTTAGTTATTCTCGTTGAACTCAGTATCTTGAAGTTGTTTGAATATATAAATTTAAAAAAGAGACATAAGATGCACAAAAAACTCATCATTCTAAGCTTGCCTATTCTATTAGCCGCATGTGCGGCACCAAAGTATACGGTAGAAACAATCTCGAAAGAAAATCAGAGCAAGGAAATCACCATCGTAAAAGACAACGCCACGCGAGATGTTTTCTTAGATTCGATGCAAGACTGGTGTTTGGATACCGCCCATAAATGCACAGTCGTAAGCGACGGCACGCCTCCTGTTAGCTCTGAGCTAACACTTACTTACGTATCACGCTGGAGCTGGGATTTTAGAACATTTATCGCTGATGCTCAGATCAAAGCCTACAAAAATAACGAAAAAGTAGGACAAGTTGAATTTAAAGCACCAAACAGCGCGAATCCAGATAAATGGGGTAAAGACAACAAACGAATCATTTCGATGATGGATTTGTTATTCGGTAAACAAACCGTGAGTGAGGCTCAATCCAAGATTAAGCTGGGCGAAATGTAATGAGTCGAACAATTGCCCATTTAACAAGCATCATATATTTGTAGAGAAAGATAGGAATGTTTAAGTGACTGAAGTCAAAACCATTGGGCTTTTCTTTATAACCGCCATTGCAGAAATATTAGGCTGCTACTTACCTTATCTCTGGTTAAAGGAAGATAAGTCAGTTTGGCTTTTGGTACCAGCAGCGCTATGCCTTGCTATGTTTGCTTGGCTTCTATCTTTACATCCTACCGCAACTGGCAGAGTTTATGCCGCTTACGGTGGTGTCTATATTTTTGTCGCAATTCTATGGTTGTGGTGTATCGACGGCGTTCGACCAACGCTCTGGGACATAGTGGGGGTTTCTGTCGCTATGCTTGGCATGTCAATCATCATGTTTTCACCCAGAGCATCCTAAACGTAACCGAGGGAAACCCTTACGCTTAGTATTTTGGCTATGTGCTAGATTTATTGATTAATAACATTATGACGTAATTGCTACATAGCCAAAGTATGCTTGGGCTTCACCCCAAAACAGCGCTATTTATAGGAGATACCAATGAACCATGCAGTGAAGGCAAGATTTGATGAGCATCCAAAACATGTGCGTATTCGGATAGAAGAGCTACGAAATATCGTCTTAACTATCGCTTCTGAATTAAAACTGGGGGAAGTTGAAGAATCTCTAAAATGGGGAGAGCCAAGCTACAGTGTGAAAACAGGTAGCCCGGTAAGGATGGATTGGAAACAGAAAACGCCTAGTCGTTATTATCTGTTCTTTAATTGCCAAACTAAGCTCGTCGACACATTCCGCGAACTGTATAGTGACTCACTTGAGTTTCAGGGTAATCGAGCAATAATTCTATCTTTATCAGCACCTTTGCCAGAAGCTTCAATCAAGACCTGTTTAGAATTAGCATTAACCTATCAAAAGCGAAAGAACTTACCTCTTTTAGGTATGTAAAATCGCTTAATAAAACTATTTACGGCCGATTAACCATATTCAACTACTCTACCTTTGTATCCTTTTTAATGCTTCCGCAGTAAAGTTTTAGATTAAGTGGTCACGTTAATAGCGCCGTAACCAAACTAGTAATATCGAAATAAAGAAGAGTTTATGAAATCAAAAATCTTGTTCTTACTTATGCTTGGAGCTCATTTCAATGCTTTTTCAGCGACGAACTATCAAGTCAATGTGGTAGTAACAGAGCCTCAATCAACATTCATTTTTCCGACTTTTGAAATATCCTCTAAAGGAAAAAGCAAAACCAGTTTTGTCGACGGCTGCACGTACTTAGGAACCCTTTCAGAACCGAGCAAAAATAGCATACAGCTTGAAGCTACCATGTCATGCAACCGAGATGGCGCTACGTCAAGGATGGAAATGCCGGTATTTGTACTCAACTCCGAGGGTCAAAGCGCGAGTTATGATCTTGTAGAAAACGGGATCGTGATGTGGAAATATTCTGTAGAAGTTAAGCCGTCACTTAAAAAGTGATATATCAGAAATACTAAAGTAACAATCAGCACTATTAACCGCCGTTTAAGTGTAATAGGTATATTCTTTACGACTTAATGACGTTACTTGTTGCCGCAAGTCTCCAACTCATGTACAAAACAGCCCTAATTTTAATAGGAGCTAAGTGGCATGAATTTAATTGTACGTCAGGTAACTTTAGGTGATGCTGAAGGCATTACAAACGTCCTCAATCCCATCATTATTGAAGGTTTATACACTGTATTAGATACGCCTTTCACACCTGAAGAAAAAAAAGAGTTCATTACTCATTTCCCAGAACGGGGCGTGTTTACAGTCGCTTTATCCGAAAATAGCTCACAAGTTGCATATTTCGGAACATTCCGATCAGTCATTTCGGGATTATCCGATCACTTTTAACCTAACTCCGAAATTGGTGATCGGAATAGCGAAAACCGCGATCGGAAAGCCCGAACTCCTACCTTTCCTCTTTTAGAACAATAGCTCGCTATTCTTTACTTCTTAAACAAGTAAGTAAGGAAGCGACAATGGCAAAAAGAGGAATCCAATGAACAAAATAAGAGAGGTATTACGCCTTAAGTACGACTGCAGTCTTTCAAATCGCAGCATCGCTTCTTGCCTTAAACTCGGCCCTTCCACCATATCGGAACTCCTTACTCGCTTTAAACAAAGCCAACTTGGTTGGCCTCTACCTGAAAGTTGTAGCGATGCTGATCTCACTCAAGCTCTGTATCACGGCAACAAAGCCAGTCGCGATAAAGTCATGCCAGACTCCATTCAATACGCAGTCGAACTCAGACGTAAAGGTATGACGAAGATGTTGTTGTGGCAGGAACATCATGAGCAATATCAAGAGCAAGCTTACGCTTACACTCAGTTCTGCGAGCACTTCACTCGTTGGTTCAAAACCTAAAAGCGCAGCATGCGTCAGCTCCATGTGGCAGGTGACAAGCTGTTTATCGATTACTGTGGGCTTCGGCTTCAGGTAGTCAATCCTGACACAGGCGAAGTACGAGAAGCAGAAGTGTTCGTGGCGACCTTGGGCGCGTCCAATTACACCTATGTTGAAGCCTTCTCAAGCCAAGGTAAGTCATACAGGTTAGAGGCGCGCCAATGCGTTAGAGCACCTCGGCGGCGTACCACAACACTTGGTTCCCGATAATCTGCGTAGCGCGGTCACCAAAGCTAACCAATATGAGCCAAGGCTTAACGAGAGTTATCAGAAACTGGCGAATCACTATCAAACTGCCGTAATGCCAGCTCGTCCCTGCAAACCAAAAGGCAAAGCGAAGGCCGAGAATGCCGAACTCTTAGTAGAGCGCTGGATCATGGTGCGGCTACGACACAAACCTTCCATACCTTCAAGGAACTGAATCTCGCCATCCGTCAGCTTATGAACGACTTAAACCAACGTGAGATGAAACAGTATGGTGCAAGTCGTAAAGCGTTGTTCGACAAACTCGATAAGCCTCCGTTCCCCCTCCCCAAAAAAATACAGCGTTACCTGTATACCTAAACCAAACGAGCCAAAGTCGGGCCTGATTATCACATCGAATATCGCCGCCACCACTACTCGTGCCACATCAACTTGTAGGTCACCATGTCGAACTGGAAGCCTACAACCGTCTCGTGCAGATCTACCATCAAGGTAACTTGGTCGCCCAGCATCCACTCAGCCAAAGAGAGCGCGGAAACAGCACCCAACCAGAGCACATGCCGAGTAATCATCAACATCAGAAGTGGTCGCTTGGACGCCTGCTCAACTAAGGGAGCCAATATCGGCCCAGCTATGCGAGAAGCCGTTAATAAGATGCTCAACTCCAAGCCTCATCCAGAGCAGTCGTATCGCTCCTGCCTTGAGCTGCTCAATCTGAACAAAGCGCATGGCGAATCGCGCTTAAAGCAAGCCTGTAACGATGCGCTGATGCTGACAAAACCGAACTACACCTTCATCAGCAATCTACTGAAAAATAATCGAGAAGGGCAACTAAGCAAAGACAAGGCGAGCACGCCGAACCTAGTTCATAGCAATGTCCGTGGCCCGAACTGTTATCACTAGGAGAAAAGACATGAACTCACTGAACGACCAAACCAAAACTCTCCGCCTGAGCCATGCTGTAAAATCGTTAGAGCAGCAACAGGAACAACTAAGCACCTACGCAGAGTTGGACTTCGAGGAAAGAATAAGCCTGCTTCTGGAAAGTGAAATCTTGAATCGTACTCAGACCAAAATCCAACGTCTAAAGCGACAAGCCAAGCTGAGAGTAGATGCGAAGCCAAGCCAACTCATCTACAAAGAAGGACGAAATCTCAATCGTCAACAGATAAGCGAACTTATGACGGGTAGTTATCTTTACAAGCATCAGAACATCTTGATCACAGGCCCAACAGGCGCAGGCAAAACCTATCTTGGCTGCGCACTGGCAACCAGTGCCTTCGACCAACAACAAACCGTCAGGTACTACCGATTAATTCGCTTGCTTGATGCTCTGACCGCAGAACGTCTAGATGGCAGCTATCAAAAACAACTCCAATCGAAGGCTAAGAAAGCCTTACTGATCCTTGACGACTGGGGGATGGAAAAACTGACTCAAGAGCATGCAGGCCATCTTCTGGAAGTATTCGAAGATCATTACCAAAACAGCAGCACAATCGTCATTATTCAGTTACCTGTAAAAGAGTGGTACAACATGATCGGCAACGCAACCGTCGCAGACGCTCTCATGGATCGGCTGGTACATAATAGTCATCGAACAGAACTAGGAGGTGAGTCGATGAGAAAACTGGCGCAATCCGATCACTTAGAGTAAAAATAGGAAGAGAGAAAAACGGCAGGATCAGGTGATCGGAATAAAACGAAACAAGCGATCGCAATCACCGAAATACGCAAAACACTCGCAAATTTAGAATTTTGGCATGAAGGCTTGGAGTCCATTACCTAATGATTTAGCAAAACTAAGAGGAACTAATGCATATAAAACAAAGCGATAAGCTACAGAGAAGGAGCCTTTGACGCAAGGAATTAGAAGCAAAATTCACCCTGCGTATAACGCCGCATTAAGTGGTGAGCAACTCACCGCCTAACCCGAAATATAGTGCCATAAACACCGCACTAAAACTTTGAACTGAAACTGCCGAGCGTTGGGAATCCCTCTTAAATGCTTTGTTAGCTTTCGTACTCTACGACGTCAGCATTTTTTAGTTAATATTTTTGTAACAAAACCAGTGCCCTTTCAGAAACTAAGGGTAGCCCAGTATCTGTCACGCTAAAATCGTCTTTATCTATGGTTCCAGAGACTTGGAACCACGAAAAACGAGGTAACGTACACTCTGGATACAGTTCTTCAAATATGTCAGAAATAGATATTTCAGCCACTTCCAGATTGTATCCTGACAACTGCGATGAGCGTAAGGCCATGGCTAAACGCTCAGAGACTAAAAAGCATGGAAATGAAGTCAATAAATCATCACCTAACCAACCATCAAACTGAAAATGTAGCTTTTCTATTGTCGGTGGATGCAAATCGAAATTTGCCAGCGTATTTTCACCCAAGCTTCCAGGAACTTCTGGTTCGATCAAATATTGGTTCATTTCATTCTCCCAAAGAAAGCTAACGCCCTGTGAAGGTGTGAGCAACGCAATACGAAAGCCGCCGCACACCACTCTAATCCCTAAAACCAACGCATAATGAAAATGCCACGCGTTGCGAATCCCTCTTGAATAGTTTGTTATTGCACTGAGCTAACGGCTACGCTGTCAGCGCCCATTTGATAGCCAAAATTCATACCGTTCTTTTGCCCTTTCAGATACACGCAACACTGTGCCCTCAATCCACTTAGGAGCATGTCTTCGATTCAAAATGGAAATATTTAGCTTATCCCCAGATTCTGATGTGCAATCATCGCAACCTAATCCATATTGATTGCGTAACCATCTTTTACCTTGAAAATAATAAGAGCGACCGTTTCGAGTCAGTTTGACGATATCAATCAAAACAGTACCACTTTCCAACTCAATATATGCTAACAGCTCTCTTTGTTTATGCTTCATTTTTCCTCTGGGCAATAATGCCTTGCTAAGGGGTGAGCAACGCAATACCGAAGCCGCCGCATACCACCTTAAACACTAAAACCAACGCATAGTGAAAATGCAGCGCGTTGCGAATCCGTCTTAAAGCGTTTGTTAGCATTCAGCACCAAGTTATACTATAAATTTTCTACGTTATATAGGTAGCTAACCTTCTACTGTCTTTTTACCGCACTTTTCACAAACTAGGTGGCGTTCAAACTCATCCATAGAGGCAACAAATGCTCCAAGAGCCCAGCCTTTAATCGCGCCTGCTATAAATTCCTTAAATTTCTGATTTTTGGCACCTTTAAAAGCACTCGGCTTTCTGACCAAGACAACTACGTGATGAGTATCCGTACCGCAATCTGAACAGTAACGAACTTCTGTTTTGTGAGACATTCTTTTTCTCCATGAATGCTAACGCCTTGCTAAAGTGTGAGTAACGCAATAATAAGCTACCGCACAGCGCCTTAATCACCATAAGCCACCGTAAAGTAAAAATGCCACACGTTACGAATCACTCTTAAGCAATTTGTTCGTACATGCGCCACTTCTATTTATACGCTCAAAAATATTGAAAAGTGGCATAATATGAAAGAATTTGAACACTGAAGTGAGACGGGCAGCTACAAAACTTCAACTCGATTAATGGACGAGAGTTGACTAGAAGAAAAATGCACTGAACTGCCCTACTTTCACTGGCTTCAAATTAGAAAAGGATTCATTCATCGCACTTTTATGGCAACACCCGAAAAACGACAAGATTAACTTAGGAAGTACAGCGAAAACGAAGAAGCTCCAAAGAAGTAGGCTAATAGTTAGAAACCGTAAACGATGAAATCGAAGCGAACAATCCATATATAGTGCCACCGGAAAGAACATGAAAGACACAAACTGAAAGGTGTAAAAACGAGCGCCAACACAGATAAATACCAAAACTTATGACCTTCGACGCCAAACCCGCACTAATGCCGCATTAAGGTGTGAGCAGCGTCACCACCACACTAACTTATACGCCTTAAATACAAAACCCAACGATGACATAAAAATGCCACGCGTTGGAAATCACTCTTAAATACCTTGTTAGTTTTTTGTTTCTAGAGTGTGCTTATTTTCCAAGTCGTCTAACCTGTTTTTAAGTTTCTCTAACTTTCGAGAATAAATAAAGAAACCGATTTGAGAACATACTACGGCCACATAGAACAGGTTATCTCTATGTTGAGCTGGAGCATCATTCCACAACCATATAGCGAAGACAGTGACAAGCACATAAGAAATAATATTTGAAATCATTGATGAAGCCCCGAAACTAATCGCACACTTCGATTTTCTAACTCTGTATTTACTTTTTTTAATTCAGACTTATTAAACGCAACAGCTCCCAAAATGACAAACATAGCTAAACCACCTCTGCCAAGTTTACCTCTAGCTTTAGATTCCTTGGATAGTTACCAGCTTTTAGGTTGAACATGTATTTGCCAGCCGCTGTTTCTTTCCTTTCATATTTTGAATCGTCAGGCGCCTTCTTTTTCACTGAGTCAATGCCATTCTCACAACTTGGTTTTGTTGTGTAGCTCTCACTAGCTAAGATATTTTGTCCATTTCCTGCTTTTAAACGAAAGCGATATTCTCCCGCTGTATCTTTATAAAGTTCAAATTTTCCAGACATAGACGCCCCACAATATTATTGACAAATCAAACATTAAAGATATATGCATGTCAGATCATACAAAATATAATCAATTTTTCAAAATTTTCAATTATGTTGAATAAGTAATACACACTAGCTTCTGTAGGTGTGTTCTCAAAGAACTTAATGCACTCACAAGTAGCTGCCATCTATAGAGTTATAAACAACCAAGGACATTTTTGAGAGCTAATTACAATATCAACTAATTAGCGTTGAAGCTATCTGTAGTTGTGCATATGATAGACGCACAATCGGAAATGGAGATTATGTTGTGCAACCTAGAGGCAAATCACTTTCTGTACCACTACGTCCCAAAATCCAATGGCACTTGAACTAGCTGTACACCGATATGAGGTTTCAACTATTAAACTTTATAATCAAACTTGGATGAGACAACCCTAAATCTTTCAAAGATTCTCAAGAAGATTTGAAACACCTCAAAACCTTGAGACGTAGCTTAAATGCACGGTATCATTACAAAATAACTTACAGAATATCAAGAGCGAAGCGCAGTGACTTCGCCAGACGATTTAATGGATGAACCTCATCACCTTACCCGTGTTTTGGCAAGATACCTACCCAGTATCGGTGACACCAAGCAAACTAAACGACATGAAGCCACCATATTATTATGGGAACTGGGCATTTCCGAAAAATGGAAATGATCTTTGTAACACGCAACCTTCATACGCTTGGTCTTGGAATCAATGACCCATCCAATGGTGTTTGGTTACCTAGAAATGTGAAAAACAAAGGATATTGGAGTTCTCCAGATGCTGAAGCATATAAGAAAGTTCATCGCTATGACTATGAAGCATGGGTAGTTACAAATTTAAGCAATAACTCTCTTAAAAAAGATGTGTTCATTAACCGTCTTCGTAATATCAAAATTAAATTAAAAACTTCTACTTACCCCGAAGGTATGATTTCTAGCAAAAACCCGAACTGGAATGATGAATAATGAACGTCTACCAATTGAAAGAGGCGCCGCATGATTACAAGGCTTTGCAATTAGGTCCAACGGAACTCTTCGGTGCCATAGGCAAACAACATCTAATTACCATACACCGCCAGCGCTCTCAGAACACGTCATTACTAGATATTTGGAAAAATGTATCCGGCTCATTCGATGACGTTTTAGGAACTAACGCTGACATCCCTGATGTGTCGCTGTGGTCTATGACATACCTAGTACTGTCCCATCGTGCTTACGAAATATTAAAACCCACCTTAGAAAATGAAGGTGAGTTTCTATTGGTAACTGTCGGAGAGGAACAAGTTTATGTCTTTAACTGCCTCTCCTTTGGCCAAGAAGACGAATCTGTTTGCGTGAAGAAATATCTTGATGGCATCGAAGATGGTTACGAAATACTTTATTTCGAAGAATCGGATATCGAGAAGCGATATCTATTTAAATCACGACTTGAAGGTTGTCAAAGACTGTATGCCACTGAATCTTTTAAACACTTATGTGACCACTATGACTTGCGTGGGCTTCGGTTTGAAGAAGAGCTGCTAAGAGTGTTTTAGCCAACTTAAATTTCAAGTAGCAGCTATGAAATGTATTAAATTATTCAAGAGTAACAATGAGGAAACCGTGATTGGATAAAATAGAATGAACAAACGAGTACATTGCACTAGTTAGCGAACAATTTAAACTGTGGGCTAACTTCCTCAATACAGGTTCGGGGTGTTAACTTTTACTCTGGCAATAACGTATATGGGAACATCTTCACCGTCGGTAAATCGGGTTCTTTCTTTACTCGTTATTTTCTTTGTAAGGATTAGTGGCTCCCAGTATTTACCTCATAAAACTTGGCAGTTAAGAGTTAAAGCAAAATCAGACGAGAAGACAAAGTTAATACTACTAGGCCTAGAGCAAAAATACTTTAATTTTATAACAAACTTCACCATGTATCCTATGTTTATGTTTGGTTTGCTATTTCTCATAGCTGTTTCTTTGAGTACATCAATAGCAAAGTATTTTCCTTGGTGGTAAACATACGTCGGCTTTTATAAAATCCCTTAAGAATGACTCAAACGCTTGGCATTTTCAATTAAATAGCGACCTTCGTGGTTAAAGTTAATTATTAAAATTATCACAAAGTAATATTCCATTATAGTCTTAAAAGGGAATTATATGAAGTTAGTTGACAGCGCGGGAGCTACTGCTTTAATTACTGAATGTTTATACTGTGCTAGCACAGAATTTAAACATGGATATTTTAGAACCTTAGGTCTTGATGGCGATTTATTAGAGCGAAGCTTCCAAGAAATTATTTATGAGGTTTTATATAAATCTTAAATAATATTGTAGATTTTTAGCTTCTTTCGTTTGGATGCGTGTTTGTATATTCATTTTTTAGAATATCAATCAGTACAAATATACGTAAAATTTTTAGCCAGAAAAGTAGCCAGGTCAAAAGCACTTTAGGTTAAATACTAAAAATCCAACGAAAATAGAAGATAAATATCTATCATATTTAAAGGTATCTTGAGGATTGCTTTTAGCAAAATTCATTTTTATTGTCATATATCCAATCATGAAAAACAAGGCGTCACTAGAGAAAATGATGTGATAGCAGTTATAAAAAGCAATGGAAATGACAAAGTCACATTCCGGACTAAAGAGTATGAGACTAGTATGATATTTTTATACTGTGGTTCTCGAAATTGTGCAGGGTATGATCCAGAAGGGAGTCAAATTATCTATGTACCCCAAACACAAATGACGACGAAAAACCCAAGAATATACCAAAGATGTTGATTATTCTATCTACAACTAGCTTTCTGATTACTACTCAATCCGATGAAGAACTAGTAGTGGTTACGGACTGGCTTCAGCGTAATTCACGTCGCCGAAAAATGACGAGCACCCTCTAAAATATCAACAATTGGAAGATATACTAATTAATTATGTGTTTGAGCCAGGAGATTGCAAGGGCAAAAAAGATGACGATAAACAGTATATTAAGAAACTCCGCAAGAAACTGAAGTTAACACATGAGAATGGGGTTGATTCATTTAATTACTTATAGTGTCGACCGAGACAAAATAAATCATTTTATGTCAATGCGTACTAAAGTGATGCGTGAGTTAGCTAAGAATTTAATTTATCGGTCAGCCATAGGGGAGGATTTTCAACCTCAAATACAAGATATTACGAAGTGACTAGAGTTAACTTTCAAAGCTTGGCCCTATCATGTTTTAAAGGATGTCTCTAATTTAAACCTCTACAACCAAGACGCTATCCGTACACAAACCAGCCCCTTCAGATTTTAGAGTCTTTATCCTAAACTGTGTGATTCATAGACATTCTTTCAACTATGCTGGGTGTCTATGGACAGAGAAATCCAACAAAGACTACGGTGGGTAAAAATGTATGAGGAATGTGGTTATGCAGGCCTGGTATGTCGACGCTGTAGTATTTCCAGACCAACATTACATAAGTGGGCTAGGCGATAGAAGCAGTATGGAATCGCTGGTCTGGAAAGCCAGAGCAGACGCCCTCATTCATCTCCAGTTGCCAAGCTCTATGATGAGCTAAGAGCATTGATCGTTACGATGCGTGAGAAAGGCAATTTAGGGGCGCGGCGTATACAAACGAAAGTAATCCGACTTCACCAAATACATCTAAGCACAGCGACACTCCATAAAGTTTTATACGAAGCACCAGTCAAACTCATCGTAACTTACCGACGAAAAAAAGATTTCCAAAGATATGAGCGCCCAATTCCTGGTGATAGAGTCCACATGAACACCTGTAAAATAGCGCCTGGAATTTACCATTATACAGCTATTGATGACTGCTCTCGCTATCGGGTTCTAAGGTGCTGCTCTCGGCGCACAGCAGCAAATACAGTTGACTTTATCGATTGTGTCGTGGAAGAGATACCATTTCCTATCCAGCGTATTCAGACGGACAGAGAGCGTGAATTCTTTGCTGAGAAAGTCCAGAAACAACTCATGATTTATGGGATCAAGTTTCGCCCAAATAACCCTGGTTCACCTCACTTGAATGGTAAAATGGAACTCTCGCAGAAAACAGATAAAAGTGAGTTCTATCCGACCATAGATGTCTATGTGGGGTTGGAAGAACTGGACCTGCTGCTAGCTGAATGGCAACACTACTACACCTAGGAACGGCCCCACAGCTCGTTAAATGGGCTAACCTCGGATAGACAGGATTACTAAGATTCTGATCAAACCCTTTTGTCTGAAGAGGTATCTCAGAACTACGAGATCAAGAAAGAGAGGTATCAAGAGCAGAATTACAAGCTCGATCTTCAGCTAAGAAAAGTGAAACCATCTCTATGAATCACACATTTAAGCTTAGAAACATGATTTTGATTGCTAGCTTTTTCTGGCGACTAACGCCCTGTTAAGGGGTGAGCAACGCAATACTGATGCCACCTTAAACACCGAAACCAACACACAGTGAAAATGCCACGCGTTGGGAATCACTCTTAAATGCTTTGTTATGTATAGCGGCTAGAGAGACCAATTGTAGCTTTTGAAAAACACATCATCTATAGGAAGAACCGGGCACAACAATGCCCCTTCAAGCGGCTTACTGACCGCGATTACTTTTGAAACCTCATCAATCATTACACCAACAGATTCAAGAGAACAGTTCTGTTCGACACTCACCCCCCCATTTTTCAGCTTGATTAGAAGATATAGGTTGGCCTAGAAGAATGGCTACTTTGTTACCTTTTACACTGAGTGTCTGTAAATCACCTTGAGCATTAACTGCCCAATTACATTGAGAAGTTAGTTTTGTTTCAAAAATGGTAGACTCTTCAAACAAAGTACAAGATGATCCATTGTTAACTGACAGATTAAATGCTAAGGAAGAAAAACTAACAAACGATAAAAGTAGCGTAGTTGTTTGTTTCACTGTTTTATCTCCCAAAACCAAACTTCATCACCAAGATTAATCCAATCAGGGGCGCCTCCCTTCATATGCTCGCCATCCCAAACGTCAATGTGATCGGTACTACCCCACCCATTCCTGATAAAGATAATCCCTCTCCGACCCATTAATGATTTTCTCTTTGCTCTTTAATAAGCTCTTTATTTCCAAATATATTAGGCTTAACAGAGATCCAATTTGCTAACTCTTGGGCTGCTAAAATGTGTCTAGGACTATGTTTAAAGCCAGGGTAGCAGCGCCTATTAGGATATTTTTGGTCAAAACTTGAAGTGTCGATACCTGTTTCCTCCAGAGCAACCCGTACGAATAGCACACTGATTAGGAAAATGAGCCCTATCACAAGGAGATTTTGGGTATGGATGGTTTTTCCACAACTTGACAAATTGAATTACTGACACTGTACGTACCTCACTGAAACAAAAAGCACTCTAACACACTCAAAAATAGCAGTTACTCTAAGTGTCGCACTTCAAACTTGATACTAAGAACTCGAAGCAAACATCAAAGGGTAGATAGTAGTTCATAGGCCCTTTAAGAGTGCACGAATTATTCGATCGCGAAATATACGTAAGATAAACCATGTTATCGCTATCGTCGCTGATACCACAGCCAAACTGTCTACAGCCATCACGATGTAGAATAAGCAGCCGACAATAACACCAATCAACATCGCTACGTTGAATGGAAAAGCGTTGAATTTAACTATACCGGATGAGCCCTCTCTTAGCTCTGTCTTTAGTCCTTGCAAGTAAAAGAAGAGTAAAGTGCACCCACCGAAAAGACCCAATATTGCTATAATCATTATAACTCCGAAGGATTGATTAGACCTCTGAGGATCAGCTCTTTTCTGGCATCTTTCATGCCTTTGGTTTGCATTGCATTAAAACCAATAATCATTATCACAAAAGCGCCAAGCATTCGCCCTGACTCACCTACAAGTTGCTTTCTTAATCCCAATTTTTTCGCTGTCTCTAACACCTTATTCGAACTAACGATACTCGTTAGACCTTTGGTCACTGTTGTTTTCATTCCTTCATTAAAAACAGAATATACGCCAGCGGGTAACACTCCGACTGAAATCGTTGGAACATCAAGCCAGGGCTACTGAGTAAGTCAGAGATTTTCTTGTTTGAATTATAATAACTTTTTAACTCAGAATCACTTAGTGACCAGCAGAACCAGTATGGATTTGCGCCGATTTGGCCTATCATTCCATAGAGTTTAGACTTCAAGCGATTGTTTTTTAAATTCAACACACTACTCGTTACTATTCTTTGGTCGGGCTTCGATAAATGTCTGTACAACACAATACCAGATAAAAGGCTTAACGATTGATTTTCACGATGTAAATCATTTTTATATGGTTCTAGACCCATGAGAACAATGAAAAACTTTAACGGATCTTGATTGTGTTGCCGATGGGTGTATCTGGAAGATGTGACGCTTAAAGAGTCCATGCCTAAAAGTCCTTAGGTAATTTCAATACACAAATCATTACATAATATTAAGTAGGCGTTTCGTTTGTAAAATGTCATTTACTTCTAATGTATTGATATATAGAACTATATTAAAAGTGAGATCTGGTAGGGGTATCCACTTTTAGGTTACAAAAGCTGATGCAAACTTGTAAAGTTGCATCGTTGATTGTAACTTGGTGAAACTTATTTTGAGGCAAAGGTGAGTCTGCCGTGGTCGACATCTGACACGCCTTTGCACAGTTCAGAGTTGCGTTTTTCTAATTTAGTAGAGCATGAATTAACTGATGTATGGCAACTCGCTTATTTGAGCTCCCAGTATCATTGGAACAGAGCACACCGAATACAAACCCATATTGCTCAGTGCTTAATCATTAATAAATTCAATAACTTTACAAGATGATGAAGCATAAAAGGCTAGAGGGTAGCTCCTTCATCAAGAAACCGAATATACGGACGCAACAACTAAAGAGTTGCTTTGAGTTGGAAAGCAACAGGTAAGGGTTTCTTACTTATTGCCAGCAGGAAATGAGGCAAATTAACGAATTTGAACTCCACTTTAAAAAACTTGGGCGCTATCTTAAATCCTGAGATTAATTCCACAAACTTGAATTACTCCTCTTGAGCACATTTTGATCTTAGAGGCTATTCGGTGAAGATCCGAAACAAAAACAAGCACAAACAGTGATTTAAATCACAATTAGGAGTTATTTTCGCAGTTCCTCTCAATGTTTCCCTAGAGGGTAACACCAAGATAATATTACATATAAAACAATGCCTTGTAATGAAATCGAGAATCCATCTTGAACAGTTTGTTAGCTGAAAGTTTCACCGAGTGCATCTATCCATTGCTCTGGCTTCGCTACAATAAACTCGTAACACGTGTTGTTGGCTAGCTTTATGCGAAATGCATTCGTGTTGGTTGGAGTTACACCACCACCTTTGCCCAAGTACTTAGCTACGGCAGCAATGCCTTGGCGCTTTAATTGATATGGACCAAAACCCAACTTTTCGTTGTACGGAATAAAAATTAAATCCGGCTTCGTTAGTTCTAATTTCCCATCTGCTTTAGTCGCACCGAATTGAGTTGTAGCTGTTGAAGACTTAATTACTTTATCAGACATAACGTACCCTCTTCCTTGATTTACTTTTGTCTGCTAACGCCCAATTAAGGGGGTGAGTAACGCAAAACCGATGCACCGCAAAGCACCTTAATCACTCAAATTAACGCATAGTAAAAATGCCAAGCGTTGGAAATCACTCTTAAACAGTTTGTTAGCTATCTATCAAATTGATACAGTTTTGAATGATGATTGCACTATCAGCTTTACTTTGAGTTTGCATCGCGCATTGTGCCATAGAGCTATAGCCACTACTCTTACGTACTTCATGATTCAAATTATCTAGCGCAAGACGAAGAGTTGAAAGATTAAACACTCCGTTATTAACCAAATATTTTACTGTCTCAGGATAAAAACTGGCCATTTCTAAAAATTCAGCTTGCTCATTCACATCATTAAATATATTTTCCCGTTTTAGACACTTTTTGGATAATTTCATGGACAAGATACTGCGCTCTTGTTCGTTGAAAACTTTTCTTTGCATCAAAATAAGAGTCATCGCCAATGCTGCGTCAACATCGTAATGATCGTTTTGGCCGCCAACCATTTTTAAGCACTCTTCAAAGCTTTGAATCAAGTCAGGTAAGATTCCATTCATGTTATTCCTCCAATTTACATTAGGCAATATCTGGCATTACAGCTAACACCCTGTTAAGGTGTGAGCAACGCAATGCCGAAGCTGACGCATACCACCTTAATAACTTAAATCGACGCATAGTAAAAATGCCACGTGTGCAAAATCCCTCTTAAACGCTTTGTTAGCGCGCTATTAAGTTAAACAAGAAATTCTTTGGGGTCCGTTGACTTCCAGTCCTTTTTTCCTCATTACTGTAATAACTATATTCACGTTGATGCTCATCACCATCAACGTGAATCTTATTAACAGCGCAAGGCATATTTATATGCGAAACCGTACACCTAATATTAAAAGTATCATTGTAACTCAACTTCTTAAGCACCTCTACATGTAATACTGTTAACCTGTTAAATATAGAGTTAAGCTCAGTAATAATTATCAATAGATTATTACGTATGCCATTCATTCTATCTTTAACAAAGTGCTTAGATGACTTAAATGACATTTATGGCAACGTAAAATCTTATTCACTGAACGTTCGAGAGCAGCTATTTGAGATCGTGAAATCATGTTTACCCCTCCATAAAGCTACGATAAAGCTCTTCAAGCTTCGAGTTCAATTCAGAGTCACTTTTCGCAGAAATTGAGCCAATTAACTCTGATTCACTTATATTTCCTAGTCTCACATCAAAGCTTTTATTATCAAAACTATCAACGAAAATACACATTTCACTCCCCTCATAAAAGAATGAAGCAGAGTTATCATTAACAGACATATCAAATTTCATCTTTTCCTCTTAATAATGTTTATAAATATCATGTCGACTTAGTGCGTTGCGAATCACTCTGAAGTAACTTGTTATACCGCTTGGATTCAAGTACGAAGTGCGACACCCCTGAAATTTAAAACTGTGAGATGTGCTATTCATAAGTTTTACTCCCGCCAAGAAGTGAAAAACCATGAATTACACACACCTCACTGAGAATGAAAGGTATATGATGTCCGCACTTAGAAAGCAAGGCATTAGTGTCGTCAACATCGCTAAAGAGCTAGGGCGTCACAAGAGCACTATCTACCGAGACTTTAAACGTAACTCTCGATATAATGCCTATCGCCCCAACCCTTCCTATCAGCCAGCTAGAGCGCAACAAAGAGCTAGAAACAGGTTAAGCCGATCACGGCGTAACAAGCGGTATACCAAGCACGATTTCAAAATTATTGACGCACTTATAATGCTCGACTTAATGAGTTTGTAGGAGACAAGCTTTCCAAGTCAATTAACTTAGGAAACCATGAACGACTTTCTAAATACATATTATGGCGATAAATCCAAAGAGGTTTATAACAAGAAACTTTCTCGATTAAAGAAGAGCTTTAGCTATCTAGCAGATGAATCCGCAATTAGTGAAAACTTTATGTTTAACAAAAAACCAAAATGGCTAAATGTTTCTGATAATAAGAAAGAACGCTTGGGTTTAGATATAGAAGCATTCAAAGCAATTGAAAAAGAGGCCCCTCTATTTTTAAAAGTAGCGATGGGGTTATCGATTCAATCGACTCACGCAGTAGCTGAACTACATAGAATAAAATACCGTATACCAAAACCGGATACATGTGGAATTGTCTGGTTTGATACTCCAAAACCAGAGAACGGAGAAATTGTATTTGGTACCTTGTACATACATCGAGCAAAGGTTAAGAATGCTAAAACGTCTTATGTTGCTATTCCGGTGACAAGCGCTATCAAAGAAGTTGTAGAGCTATCTAAAACAGATAAGCTACATTGCCCTTACGTAGTGCATCGTAGACCTGCAAGAAACAATAATATCGCTAAGCAGTGTGACCACCGTTACCAAGTGACCAGTCGCATGATCAGCGAAACATTTTCCAAAGTACGCGACGAACTCGGTTTGTACTCTAACGTAGAAAAAGCTAAGCGCCCTACTTTCCATGAAATCCGAAGGCTATCGGCAAAACTCATCGATGAAATGGGTGTAAACCCTCGCCAACGCATGGCACATGCCAGTGATAGAACCACTCAGATTTACACTGATAGTCACGACGTAGAATGGCATGAAGTACCAGCCATAAGCGTCGCAATATAGCCCATTTCAAGCGCTGTACAAACTACTGTATTTTACCACCTTTTTACCACCCCCTCGAACTTTACTCAGTACTAACGCAGAGTAATAACAAGGGGATAAAAAGGAAAAAAGAAGGAATTCCACTTGAATATCAATAAGTTATAGACACAAAAAAGCCCACCAAGAGGTGGGCTTTTTCTAAAATTTGGTGGGTCCGGGCGAACTCGAATCGCCGACCCCTACCATGTCAAGGTAGTACTCTAACCAACTGAGCTACGGACCCAAATTTTTATGTTCCTAACCATTCAATTCAGAATGGTGCGTCCGAGTGGACTCGAACCACCGACCCCCGCCATGTCAAGGCGATACTCTAACCAGCTGAGCTACGGACGCATTTCTCTGGAACGACGAGGATATTAGCTATAAGCGAACGACGGTGCAAGCACAAATTTACCAACTTTGAACCGTTTGGCGAAAATGTAAACTCAACACGCGTTTTCAGATGATTTTATCGACAAGGACTGAGCCTGCAGGGTTTAAAAGTGTGATCTATATAACTTTTATTATCTCACTTAATTGTCGTAAGGCACTTCACTGAGCATCCAAATCTGTAAGGTTTGCGATACCTTAGGGCAAGTGCCGAACAAAATCTGATATTTAGGTTTAAATGGTTCGCCGATATAGGTTGTACGAATCAACTCTCCTGTTTTGACGTCCACTTGAGTGCTCACCCTGCCTTTGAAGTTTTGAAATATGACAAACTGCTCACTGTGGTAAACCATTTGCTCTCGGTAAAACAAGAAATGATCTTGGGGTGTCTCTGTCAATTCACACTCCAGTGGTTTCAAATTAGGTATCGCACTAACATTAGATGCGATGAACAATGCTGACAAAATCCATCCGTATCGCATATGGCTGCCCTATTCTGCACTCTTTTTCAAAGTATAGGTCTTGCCTTGAGGACAGATACAAAAAAGGCTTTGATCATCTCTAATCAAAGCCCCTTGTTTCTGCTGGTTAATTGTCGTGTTTAGTCGTCCGCCTCAAACACAACGTTATAATTTTCGGTGTATGTACAATTCGGCTGACGGCTACAAGTAAAGAAACGTCTCCCTTTGAACTCACCTTGGCTTGCGGTTTTAATGATCATCGGACTGCCGCATTTTTTACAAAAACGCACTTCTTTATCGGGCTCAATCAAATCAATGTGTGCCGCAAGCGAACGACGTAATCGCCCAACTTGATAACTGTGCTTTATCGAGGCGCCAATTAAAGGCAGGTTGGCCGTCTTACAAACATGAATCAATAACTTTTGTCTTTCTATCTTACCCTTGTTTAGCTCCTGCCCATTATCCAATTCAACGATAACGCGCGGCTCTAGTGTCCTTGGGTCACAAATAACGTAATCAAAATAGCTTCGAGATATACGATTGTTCGCGACAAAAAACTGCTTCTTATTTTTGATTTCTTTTGGCGTAACCAAACTGGACATGTTTACTTTCGCGAATACTACGGCATGCTCCCCTACCGCCGCTCTTAACGCATTATAGAACGCACCCTCTTGACCTCTGAGCAGAGGGCCTTTCGAGCGATAAGGATAATCACGCGTGTCATCGTGCTTAATCACGTACTTTTGAATAACAAAGAAGAATAAAACCAGAAGAACAACAATGATAAAAATGTTGGTCATAAATAAAGTGCATCCAAAACAACTCGTTGCTCAAAGCGTAAATGGAAATGTTATGCAGAGCAACAAAACCTCGCAATTTTGAGGCGCCACGACGATAGCGAGAAACAGAAAATTTTGCTCACCAATAAAAACGAGCCAATCACACACTTGGATTGGCTCGTTTAAATTTTGTTAATACATTATGTATGCTAAGAATCAACTATTAGCGTCTGGCTGATTCTCTGGCATCGCATCAATAAAAGCTGGCAGTTGATTGCATGACTGCACAACAGCGTTAATGGTTGGATAAAGAGAGGTATCTACACCAAAGCGTTGTGCGTTATAAAATTGTGGTACCAGACAAATATCGACAATAGATGGCGAGCTTGTCAGGCTAAACTTGCAATCACCATTTAGTTTACGATGCTTCTGAAGTTTCTCTTCTAATGCTGTAAAACCTTTGTGGATCCAGTGATGAATCCAAGCGACTTTGCGCTCTGGCTCGCAAGCTAACTCCCCCTCTAAATACTGTAGAACTCTTAAGTTATTCAGGGGATGAATCTCCATTGCAATATCCTGAGCCAAAGCTAGCGCTTGGTATCGAAGCGGCGTTTGCTCGGGGATCACAGTGACATCCGGGTAGTGTTCTTCTAAGTATTGAATGATCGCCAGTGACTGGGTTAACTGAACCTCCCCATCCACCAGCAAAGGAACCAGTTCAGAAGCGTTTAACTCATGGTACTCGTCACTGTGTTGTTCGCCACCATTGCGCACCAAGTGTACCGATTTTGAATCATACGATAACTCTTTAAGATTCAAGCAAATACGCACACGATACGCCGCCGATGATCGCCAGTATCCGTATAAAATCATGCTATCGCTCATATCGTCTCCCAACCAGCATTGTTAGTGCTTGAGATATTGGCTAACTTGTTGGTCAATCGAGCCGAATATGTTGTTGCCATCCGCATCGAACATTTCCAATCTGATTGAATCTCCAAACGACATGAAGTTAGTCGACGGCTTACCATCACGAATGGTTTCAATCATGCGAACTTCCGCGATACATGAATAGCCAACGCCACCTTCTTCAATAGAAGTGCCATGTTCCGTTCCCTGCTTGTTGGATACCGTACCTGAGCCTATAATCGCCCCAGCAGATAGCGGGCGCGTTTTAGTCGCATGAACAATTAAGTCTGCAAAATCAAACGTCATATCGATACCCGCATTTGGGCGACCAAACGGCTTGTGGTTGTATGTAGAGACCAGTGGTAAATGCACTTTGTTTTCGTACCACGCATCGCCTAGTTCGTCAGGTGTTACTGCCACAGGAGAAAACGCAGAAGAAGGTTTAGATTGGAAAAAACCAAACCCTTTAGCTAACTCTGCCGGAATTAGACCACGCAGTGAGATATCATTCACCAGCATGATCAAACGAATCGACTCCTGAGCCTCTGCAACACTCGCGCCCATTGGTACGTCACCAGTTACCACAGCAACTTCACCTTCGAAATCAATACCCCATTCATCACTCGCAAACTCGATGTTGTCACAAGGTCCAATAAAGGCATCAGAGCCTCCTTGGTACATCAACGGGTCCGTCCAAAAACTCTCTGGCATTTCAGCGCCGCGAGCTTTTCGAACCAACTCAACGTGGTTTACGTAAGCACTGCCATCAGCCCACTGATAAGCGCGAGGAAGCGGCGACTCACAGTAGTGCGCTTCAAACTCTTCATACCCTGCAACCATGCCATTGTTCAGTGCAACGTATAGCTCTTCCAGTTGTGGTGCTAGCGTATCCCAGTTATCAAGCGCCACCTGCATCGTCGGAGCTAAGTTCATGGGGTGGAAAATTTCTGTCGCAGGTACGCAGCGCGTTAAGTCTTTGCTCACGACCATCAACAAACCGTCACGAGTGCCATTTTTCTTGGTTGCTAATTTCATCCTTGCCTCTTACTTCTCTTGCCAGCTATAGACGTATTCTTTGTTTTCTACTTTTTCCAGCTCATCCGAAAACTGAAGTGCGTGACGAGTATCAATCATGACCGCAACTTCGTCGGTGAAAGTCTTCTTGTGCTCTCGCCCTGCTTTGAATGCTTTCGGGTGAGGACCATGCGTAAATCCTGCTGGATGGAATGTCACCATGCCTGCTTCAATGTTGTCACGGCTGAAGAAATCACCTGCATGGTAGAACAAGACTTCGTCATAATCGTCATTGTTGTGGTAGAACGGTACTTTGAGCGCTCCAGGATCACTTTCAATTGGACGAGGAACGAAGGTACACACCACAAATCCTGCTCCTACAAATGTAGTATGTGCAGAAGGCGGTAAATGGTAACGATGTGACATAAGTGGACGAATATCACGCCAGTTCACTTTTACTACCGCCAAATCACCATGCCACCCAATCGCATCCAACGGGTTGAATGGGTAAGTGATAACACTGACTTTATCGTGGCGTTTCACCTGAACCTGTGTTTGATTATCAGAGTATTGAGCACGGAACTGATCGTTGATCGACGGCGTTTCTAGAACCGCCGGATCAAACACCGCGTGGTTTCCAACCATGCCTTTTTCGGGCAATGTATAAGCCGCATCGGTGTTTTCGATCATCAGAATGAACATCGGCTCGCTTGGCTCTAAACGCCAGCTCGTTGAGCGCGGGATCATGACATAATCCCCTTCGCTCACTTTCAAATGACCATAATCACAGTAGAGATCTGCCGTACCTTGGTGGATGAATAGCAGTTCGTCGCCATCTGCATTTCTCACCAAGAAGTCCATTTTTTCATCCATACGCCAAACACGAACTTTACAATTCGCGTTGTGTAATAGATGCGGGACTGCCCACGGGGTAATATGGCTGGCTTTCTCAACTAGATTAAAATCGAACGCTCGTGGACGTAGCTCGCCCTCCCACTCAGACCACCCCGTTGGGGCATGTTGATGATGAAAATGTGTTGCGGGGCCGAAGAAGCCACTTCGACCTGCCTCACGTTCATAAATTGCCTCTTCCGGGAAGTCAGCATGCGCTTGTTTAGAGCACACTCCCTCCCGGTGAGGGAATGTGATCCATTTATGCATCGCTCAATACTCCTCGGCGAATTTGGTCTTCTTCTATCGATTCAAACAACGCTTTGAAGTTACCCTCGCCAAAGCCTTCATTGCCTTTACGTTGGATGATTTCGAAGAACACAGGGCCGATAACGGTTTGAGTAAAGATTTGTAGCAAGATGCCATCTTTCGTTGGCGCACCATCAATAAGAATCTGCAAATCACGAAGCTTGCTTACATCTTCACCGTGGCCTTCAACACGCTCATCGACTTTCTCGTAATAAGTATCTGGCGTTGGCATAAAGTCCATGCCGCGCTCACGCAAGGTTTTGACCGTTTCGTAGATGTCGTCTGTGGTCAATGCGATGTGTTGAATACCTTCGCCATTGTATTCACGGATAAACTCTTCAATCTGTGATTTATCATCTGACGACTCATTGATAGGAATTCGGATTTTGCCGCAAGGTGCGGTCATCGCACGGCTGACAAGACCAGTCAGCTTACCTTCGATATCGAAATAACGAATTTCGCGGAAGTTACCAATGCGCTCATAGAAACCTGACCAGACATCCATGTTGCCCTGCTTAACGTTGTGCGTTAAGTGGTCGATTTCGTAAAGACCAACATTCGCTTTTGATAAACGCTCATCAGCATCATCATAAAAACGAAAATCGACATCATAAATACTCTGCTTTCCATAACGGTCGACAAAATAAAGCAAGCTTTCACCGATGCCATAAATAGCAGGAATGCTAAGCTCCATCGGCCCAATTTCCGTTTTATATTCTTTACCGCCATTCTCTAACGCATGCGCCAGAGCAACGGTGGCGTCTTTCACACGAAATGCCATGCCACAAACCGACGGACCGTGAACTTTGGCGAATCCCTCAGCTTGGCTATGCGGCTGCGCATTCACAATAAAGCTAATGTCACCTTGTCGATATAACCACGCTTCTTTTGAGCGATGCTTTGCAATCTCCGCAAAACCTAACGATATAAACAGATCTTTAAGCTGTTGAATGCCTTTGTTGTCTGCAGCGGTATATTCAACAAACTCAAATCCGTCTGTTCCTAGTGGGTTATATGCATCAACCATGACTTTCTCCTTGTCTCAGTAGCTTTTGTTTGGACTTATTTTTCTAACTTGGCGCAGGTCTTGAGAAATTGGAATACGTGGGGAGAAATCTTTACCTTGGCGATTTTTACGCATAATTGTAAAAAATATGTTACACACAGGAGGCGCATCGAATCCACTTTCGTAAACATTAAATAAACTGCTTATTTTCAATACATTAGATTGATATTTTCGGCTTTACGCAAACATGTAAAATGTAAATAAGTTGTTACTTTGGCATTTTATCTTGGCAACGTAGCTTAAAAAGTAAAAGAGGGATAGAAAGCCTATTGCCCCCTATTTCTATCTGCTTCATTCATTTGGTCCTACAAAACATCGAAAGTAATGTTTCGTGACGCTTCATACAGTTCGAAGGACTCATCGGTCAGAATCGTGTCATGGATACCCCTTTATTGATTCACCTCAGTTTTATTCAAAAGTAACTATGCCATAAGTGGTGCTCTGTTCCCTATCGAGCCGAGCCACAAGGCTTCACGCTCGATCAGAAAAAGAGACATCTAATGACACACATTAATCAAGAACGCTTAGTTGAACATTTTTGCCAACTGGTACGTATCGATAGCGAATCAACAAACGAAAAACAAATTGCAGAAACACTGGCAGAGCAGCTAGGCGACCTAGGCTTCACCGTGCACAAGCTTCCAGTGCCTAAGCACATTTCTAACGGCTTTAACCTATACGCCCGTTTAGACGGCAAAAAAGACAGCTCTATCCTAATGAGCTGTCATATGGATACGGTCACTCCAGGCATTGGCATTGAGCCAATCATCGAAGACGGTGTTATCCGTTCAAAAGGCAATACGATTCTTGGTGGCGATGATAAATCTGGTATTGCTGCTATCATGGAAGCCGTTCGTTGTATTCAAGCGGAAAACCGTGAGCACAAAACGTTAGAACTTGCTTTCACCGTGTATGAAGAAGGCGGCTTATTCGGTTCACAATACTTCGATATGTCACACGTCACTTCAACGGAAGCAATCGTGTTAGACACAGGTGGCCCTATTGGCACCATTGTGACCGCAGCCCCAGGCCAGCAAAAAATCATGGCAAAAATCAAAGGTCGACCAGCACACGCAGGGCTTGCGCCAGAAGAAGGCATCAGTGCGATCATGGTGGCGGCAGATGCCATCAACCAAATGAAGCTGCTTCGCATCGACGAAGAAACGACAGCCAACATCGGTATGGTTAACGGCGGTCAGGCCACAAACATTGTTATGCCTGAATTAAAAATCGTGGCAGAAGCACGCTCCCTGAATGGCGATAAACTAGATGCTCAGGTCAATCATATGATCTCAACATTAGAGTCTGTCTGTAAAAAACACGGTGCAGAAGTCGAAATTGAATCTAGCCGAGCCTACGACGCTTTTGTTATTGAAGAAAACCACCCACACGTAAACGCTATAAAAGCAGCGTTTTCAGAGTTGGGAATTGACGCCTTCACAAAAGGCACTGGCGGCGGTAGCGATGCCAACAACTTTAACAAGAAAGGTCTCACAACGGTCAACCTTTCAACTGGCATGGCAAAAGTACACACGACAGAAGAGTTTATCGCGGTAAGTGATATGGTCAAAATCACTGAGTTCGTGAAACATTTCCTAGTCAGTTAACGTCATGCCTTTTGAAGAGCAGACTGACTATCTTCCCCTTCTAGCCTGTGCTTGAAGGGGATTTTAATTTGTATCGAAGCAAAATTACTTCCCGTCATGCCAACTTGATATCAGATCTTCAAAGAAATTCCCCTAGCTCACTTTTTGAGACTAGACAGCTCAACACCTGACACCCTGTTACAGTAATGTTAAAACTCGATTGTGTAGACAATTTATACAATATACATTTTTGGCATCTTTCAGGATGAAAAGAGTGAGACAAGGATGAAATTACCTAAGTTGCTTTTATTAGCGTCGATGATGAGTCCAATACTGGCAACATCAAGCTATGCCGCGCCGTATCCCGTAGGTGTGACCCTCGATGAGACACAAGAAATTACGCTAAACAATGGGGCTGAAGTTACTTCTATTGACCCAGCCAAGCAAGCCGCAGAGCCCGCTTTCAATCTCGGTCGAGACCTGTTTGAAGGTCTGGTCATTCAAGATAAGCAAGGTAAAACCATTCCTGGTGTTGCTGAATCTTGGTCAGTCAATGACAACAATACGGTTTATACCTTCCACTTACGTGATGCAAAATGGTCAAATGGCGAAACGGTCACTGCACAAGATTTTGTCTACAGTTGGCAACGCTTACTGAATCCAAGCACTGCTTCACCGTACGCTTGGTTTGCAGCCATTCCAAATATCGAAAACTCGCAAGCCATTATGAAGGGCGAAGCCGAGCCTGAGTCTTTGGGCGTGAAGGCGCTGGATGAAAAAACATTCCAGGTTACACTCGAAGAGCCTATTCCCTTCTTTACGAAACTATTAAGTCATCCAGTGCTTGCCCCCGTTCATAAAGCGACCATTGAAAAACATGGCAACCGTTGGACCCAGCCTGAGCATATCGTTACAAATGGTGCGTTTACTGTCTCTGAATGGAAAGTTAACGAAAAACTGGTGATGGTTAAAAATCCACATTATTGGGACGCAAGCAATGTAGTGCTGGAAAAAGTCACCTGGCTACCAATTGGTGATGCAAACGTAGTGCTAAACCGCTACCTAGCTGGTGAGATAGACCAAGCAGTTTCCATTCCTGCCGCCCAGAAGAAAAAGTTAATTCAACAACGCCCACAAGAAGTGGCAAGCACCAGTGCGTCTCTTGGCTCCACATTCTATTACCTCAACACTCAACAAGGGCCAACAAAAGACGTGCGGGTTCGTAAAGCCCTCTCATATGCCATTGACCGTCAACTATTAACGAGTGCTATTTTGAGAAACGGTGGGGTTCCAATGTATACCCTTGTGCCACCTCAAACAGATGGTTTTAAATCTCACACTCCAGAGTTCGCAACTTGGAACCGCCATAAACGTATCGAAAAAGCGCAGCAATTACTGTCAGAAGCTGGATACGATAAAAGCAATCCGCTTAAGTTAACGTTTACCGTACCAACTTTCTCGATGGACGTAAAAATGGCAACCACCATGGCAGGCATGTGGAAAAGCCGATTGGGTGCGCAAGTCACGATAAAACAGCTAGAACCGAAAGTGTTCTACGCACTTAAAGAGCCGACCGACATTACTCGCGGCGGCTGGACGGCCGACTACAATGAAGCCTCTACATGGTTGGATATCTTCGTTTCTAGTGGTGAGTACAACGATTCTCGTTATAACAACCCGCAATACGACGAGTTAATGGCTCGCTCAAAGACCATGAGCAACCCATCAGAACTGTATTTACAAGCAGAAAGCATGCTGATTGAAGACATGGCCATTATTCCTATTTATCGTCCGGGTAACGATCAATACCTCATCAAGCCTTACGTGGGCGGCTACGAACTGACAAACCCTGAGTCGTCGTACTACCGCAAGAATGTCTATGTAAAAGCCCACTAAAAGCATGTTTTCGGTCTGAGTCGGCAAGTTCAATGTTTACTTGCCGTTCCTCATATCTCTCGGTGGAGAAGGCAACCTGAGCTCAGACCATTTTTTATTCATAACCGTTCGAAGTGATTTCGGATGACCAAAGGATGATGGATCATGATTTGGTACATTGTTAAGCGATTAGCTATCGCTATCCCCACGCTTCTATTCATCGCACTCGTATCATTTTGGCTGATGCACATTGCACCAGGGGGACCATTTGATATGGAACGGCCTATGCCAGAAGTGGTACGTGCGAATATCGAAGCAAAATTCCATTTGGACCAGCCCTTCCTTACTCAGTTTTGGATTTACATTGGTAATTTCATACAAGGAGATCTCGGTCCGAGCTTCGTTTATCAAGACTTCAGTGTTACACAGCTCGTCGCACAATCATGGCCTGTTTCAGCAGTATTAGGCGTACTCTCCTTTTGTATCTCCGTTCCACTTGGCATGTTACTTGGCACCATTGCGGCATTGAACCGAAATAGCCGCCTAGATTACGGCCTGATGACACTTTCGATGACTGGAGTTGTGGTTCCGGCTTTCGTGCTTGCTCCAGTTTTAGTCATGATCTTCGCTATTCAGCTCGGCTGGTTCCCTGCTGGTGGTTGGGAAGGGGGAAAACTGGCTTTCCTTGTTCTTCCCGTGCTCAGCCTGGCGATTGGCTCCATTGCGAGTATTGCACGCGTCATGCGTGGCGCAATGATTGAAACACTCAACCAACCATACATTCGAACGGCAAAGGCCAAAGGTTTGTCCACAACCTACATTTTATTCCATCACGCTTTGCGACCATCCCTGATTCCCGTCGTTGCGATGCTCGGCCCTGCGTTTGTGTCTGTCGTGACAGGCTCGGTAATTATCGACATTTTCTTTGGTACAGGTGGCATGGGACAACACTTTGTGTCTGGGGCTCTCAACCGCGACTACGGCCTAGTAATGGGCATTACTCTGATTGTCGCTTCACTCACTATCTTCTTTAACCTTGTGGTCGACTTGCTATATACGATTATCGACCCTCGTATTCGCGTTTAGGAGTCCGGCATGTTAACGATCAAAAAACTGGATACACAAGCTCTTCAAGATCAAGTCGTCGACAATATTGAAGCCGTCGAAGGTCGCAGTCTTTGGCAGGATGCATGGACTCGATTTCGTAAAAACAGAGCCGCGATGACATCAGTGTATGTTTTGGCGTTCATTACCTTATGCATCTCCTTCGGCCCCTCTCTTGCCGCTTTTGGCCATGATGAAATTGACTGGGAAGTGCTCATCGATCCATACGAGCTAGGGAGACCTTCACTGAGCAGTGGCCATTACTTTGGTACTGATGACCTCGGGCAAGATGTCTTTGCTCGCACGATGCAAGGCGGCAGGCTCTCTATTTTGGTGGGCTTTGTCGGGGCCTTAGTCGCCGTTGTTATTGGTACGATTTGGGGAAGTATTTCCGGCTATCTTGGTGGCGTTGTCGACAGCGTAATGATGCGCATTATTGAGGTGCTCGATTCGGTGCCATTTATGTTTATGGTTATCCTGTTTGTTACCCTTTTTGGCAACAACATCTACCTGATTTTTATCGTGATCGGAATGGTATCTTGGCTGGGCATTGCCCGTGTTGTACGTGGTGTTACCTTCGGTCTAAAAAAGCGAGAGTTCATCGAAGCCGCACACTCTATTGGGGTTTCTAAATTGACAATTGTCCGACGCCATGTTCTGCCTAATGTGCTTGGGATCGTGATGGTTTATTCCTCATTAATGGTACCAGGATTCATTATGTTCGAATCGTTTTTGAGCTTCTTAGGGCTTGGTGTTCAACCACCAGACACGAGCTGGGGAATCCTAATTTCCGAAGGCGCAAAAACGATTGACGTTGCATTGTGGATGCTGCTTTTTCCCTCTCTGTTTTTAGTTGCCACCCTCTTTTGTTTTAACTTCATCGGCGATGGCTTGCGTGATGCTCTTGACCCGAAAGACCGATAAGGACAAACCCATGCTATCTATTGAAAACATGAACGTGCGCTTCGATACGCCAGATGGGCAAGTGCAAGCGGTCAGTAATCTCTCCTACTCGATTAAAGCGGGCGAAACTCTTGGGATTGTTGGGGAATCAGGTTCGGGAAAAAGCCAATCTGTTTTCGCATTAATGGGGTTAACCGCGGACAACGGCGCTGTGTCTGGAAGCGCAATGTTCCACGGTGATGATTTACTCGCGATGTCTAAAAAGCAGCTCAACCGCATCCGTGCAGAGAAAATCGGAATGATCTTTCAAGATCCGATGACGTCACTTAATCCATTCATGAAAATTGGCAAGCAGCTTTGTGAAGTTCTCATGATTCATAAAGGAATGAGCCGAAAACAAGCAAAAATGGAGTCCATTCACATGTTGGATGCGGTGCGTATTCCCTCTCCCGAAACTCGGATGAATCAATACCCTCACGAGCTATCTGGCGGAATGCGTCAGCGAATCATGATAGCGATGGCGTTGTTGTGTAAGCCCGAGTTGTTAATTGCAGACGAACCAACCACCGCATTAGATGTAACCGTTCAAGCTCAAATTTTGACGCTATTACGAGACTTACAACAAGAGTTCAACACCGCAATTTTACTGATCACTCACGATATGGGCGTCGTCGCCGAGATGTGTGATCGCGTATTGGTCATGTATGGTGGTCAAAAAATGGAGCAATCAGATACCGAGACATTGTTCGCTCAACCTGCGCACCCCTATACTCAAGGCCTGCTAAAGGCTATTCCTTCTATCACTGAAGATATGCCACGTTTACCAACCATCCCAGGTAACCCACCAAGTGCGTTGATTAACCATAAAGGGTGTCCGTTTAGAGAGCGGTGCGAGCATCGAGAGACGCGTTGCCAATACGAAACCCCACGGTTTTCTCCATTAAACACGAGCCAGTCCATTGCCTGTCACGTTAACGCACCCAGTGTTATCACTCCTATTCAAATAAAAGCTTAAGGAGGCGTTATGAACAAAAAAGAAGTCCTCATGTCTGCTCGTGATTTAAACGTCCACTTTCCTGTTTCGCGTCACCTTATTCCAAGTCGACGTAAAATCGTGAAAGCGGTCAATGGTATCGACTTAGATGTTTATCGAGGCGAAACACTTGGCATTGTGGGGGAATCAGGCTGCGGAAAATCAACGCTTGCACGCGCCTTACTTCGCTTAATTGAACCTACACATGGCGAGTTGACTTGGAAAGGTCAAGACATGCTCGGGTTTAGTAAAAAAGAGCTTTCCTCTCGACGTAGAGAATTTCAGATGGTGTTTCAGGACCCATCCGCTTGTTTGAATCCGAGATTAACCATCTCAGAATGCATCGCCGAACCACTGCTCACCCACGAGCCACAACTTAAACGGGCAGAGGTAGAAAAGCGTGTCATCGCTATGATGGATAAAGTGGGTCTCTTGGCGAGCCAGCGAAACCGCTATCCACATGAATTTTCCGGAGGTCAATGCCAGCGTGTGGGCATTGCCAGAGCATTAATTCTCAATCCAGATTTGGTCGTGTGTGATGAACCCGTTAGTGCGCTAGACGTCTCCATACAAGCTCAGGTCATCAATCTTCTAGATGATCTTAAACAAGAAATGGGGTTAACACTGGTGATGATTGCGCACGACTTAAGCGTGGTGCGCCATATCAGCGACCGCGTTATGGTGATGTATCTTGGTAAACCTATGGAAGTAGGACGTTACGATAAAGTATTTGATGATGCACAACACCCCTACACCAAAGCACTGTTATCTGCTGTCCCGATAGCTAATCCGCAATTAGCACGTGACCGTGAAATACAACTATTGCCCGGCGATCTTCCTTCTCCACTTAACCCACCGAGCGGTTGCGTTTTTCGTACTCGATGCCCAGAAGCCACCGAAGTATGCGGGCAACAGAACCCAATAAAAACAGGCTCGGAGCAGCATCATATCTATTGCTCAAATATGACTTTAGGAACCATTTAATGAACAATACTAACTCAGTAAACCAACGCCTTACGTTATTGCGTGAGGCAATGTCCTTTCACAACGTGTCTGCATATATCGTGACCAACAATGACCCACATAACAGTGAATACTCAGCGGATCATTGGTTAGCGCGAAGCTGGATTTCAGGTTTTACCGGTTCTGCAGGCGATGTCGTCATTACCCAACAAGGTGGTGGCCTGTGGACTGATGGTCGTTACTATATTCAAGCTGAAGAACAGTTACACGGCACAGGACTTGAACTGTTTAAAGCCAAACAACCAGAAACACCGACAATTGCCAAATGGCTGGCTACCACGCTCCCAGAAAACAGTATTGTCGCGGTTGACGGTCGCGCCATCAGTTACGCTTTTTATCAAGGCCTCAAACAAGCCTTTGAAACGAAAAACATTAAGATCATTGTCGACCTGGATTTACTCACACCGATTTGGCTTGAAAGACCACCTCGCCCAAGTGCACCCGTATTCGAGCACCCCACCGCTTTTGCTGGCGTTGACACTGAAAATAAGTTAGCGAGAATCCGTTCTTGGTTAACCGAGAACCAAGTAGATAGCTTATTAGTGTCAACGCTAGATGATGTCATGTGGACAATGAATATTCGAGGTGGTGATACGAATTACTGCCCAGTTTCTGAAGCCTATCTAGTCGTAGAGCAATCACTTGCGACACTGTTTATTGATAAAGCCAAACTGCCTCAAGACGTTGAAAGAGCGCTGACCGAGCAGAGTGTACACATTCGCCATTACAACTACGTAAGTCAGTATTTGAATCAGCAATGTGAGGGATTATCGCTCGCTTTTAACCCGACCCACACAGACAGCTTATTGGTGAGTTCGATTGAAGGGAATGTGAATCTAAAGCCAATGGCTTGCCCTGTAACGGCAATGAAGGCCATAAAAAATGCGACCGAGCTAACTAGCCTAGAACAGGCATTAACAGATGATGGTGTGGCAATCGTAAGGTTTATGAACTGGCTCGAAGAGCAAGTTCCAAGCGGACTCGTTACAGAATTGTCTGCTGAGGCACAACTGAATCACTATCGCCGTCAAACCCGACATTATGTGAGTGACAGTTTCCGCACTATCGCAGGCTTCGCGGCTCACGGGGCAAAAATGCATTATGCCGCCGATGAAGAAAGCAATGCGGCAGTCAATGAAAGCAACTTCTTTCTCGTCGATTCTGGTGGCCAATACCTTGGCGGGACAACAGACATCACCCGTACTTTCCACTTCGGGTCACCGACCATTAAGCAGCGCAAAGATTATACCTTGGTGCTCAAAGCGGTCATCCGACTGACTCAGACTCGATTCATGAAAGGCTCTACGGGTGCCAATCTTGATATCATGGCGCGTGGCGTCTTATGGCAACATGGTATTGATTACAAGTGCGGCACTGGACACGGCGTGGGCATTTGCTTGAATGTTCACGAAGGCCCACAAAATTTCTCGCAAAGCCACCACGAGGTTGAACTAAAACCGGGTATGGTCATTACTAATGAACCAGGCGTTTATCGCGAAGGTGAGTACGGGGTAAGAATAGAGAACATTCTTAAAGTTGTAGAAGTAGAACAAAATGAGTTCGGCACGTTTTACGGTTTTGAGACCATCACTCTTGCTCCAATTGCGACCAACGCCCTTGATTTATCAATGCTAGATCAAGCAGAGCTAGACTGGCTCAATCATTACCATTCACGAGTCTATCAAGCACTTAGCCCTTTTCTTGATACGCAAGATAAAAACTGGCTTCAACGCACAACCCAACTTATTGAGAAATAGGATATCAGCAAGCTTTATAACGTTTTCATTTTCATCTCAAACTCCTTGTTTGCCAGCCTTCGGGCTGGCTTTTTTTATAGAGATAACGGTGTGAAAAACAAAAACGCCCCGCAATATTTGCGAGGCGATCAATTAAATTAAATTAAAATGATGCAGTTAAAATGCCCTACTGACGACACTTCTGAGCATCAAAATCAACGACGATGGCGGCATTCTCAAAGTCACCAGATACTTTAACGTAGCCCCAGTAGTTACTCTGATTTGACAACGTAATACACTCTCCATTACCAATATTATCTGACCATCCGTGAAGATTAGTATCATCCGGCCAACCGGAGTTACTGTATTCAAGCTTTAAGTTACCCGTACCGTTCCCCGTCGTTATCGCCAGATTTAAGCTCTCATTCACCGCTGGCACGCTCAGCCAAATGGTTTGTTGATTTGCCAAGCAAACTGGTTCTCCTGCTGTTAAGCGCCCACCGCTTACTTTACTTTGCACCGCGCAGTCTTGTGGCAATGTGTCATTACCGCCCGACGCTGAGATAACAACAGTATGAGTGGCGGTTGCCGTCAAGCCTTCACTGTCTGTCACACTTAGGCTGACCGAATACTCCCCTTCACTCCCATATTGGTGCGTCGGCTTGGTTTGTGTACTTGTCGAGCCATCACCGAAGTCCCATAAGACGCTGACGATCTTCCCGTTTGGGTCTGTACTGTTTTCACTGCTAAATGTAATGCTTTCACCGACTTTCCCCTTACTGTTTGCGGTTATGACTGCATTAGGTGCACCATTTGAGACAAGGGCTTGCTGCCACTGCTCAAACTCACTTTGATACAAATTCGCCCATTGGGTGATCGTGGCCTTGTAATTGCTCCAATTCCCTTGGCGTGTTTCCACCAGCATTTGGTTTACGTCATCTTTATGATTTTCAAACATAAAACGTACAGCTAAGTACCCCCAACGATAAATTCGATCGACATCAAACCCATCATAAGTAGTCTCGAAAATCTCACTTAAGGTATACGTCGAGCCGTCTAAAATCGTATCAAGTGCTGCTTGGTTGTCATTTTCTTGAGCGACATACTCTGCAATGCCTTCACTCCACCACACTATTTTTTCAGTTGGATGACTAAACCCTCCATAGAGATCAAATCGACCATCTAAGTAATGCACGTATTCGTGCTCTAAGTTCCAGACAAAGTGATCCGCGTTCGCATAAGAGGCTTCATAAGCAATAAAGTTGGGAATATTCCCCGGCTGGGAAGGATCGCCCTCCAAGTACATACCGCCATTGTCAGTACTAATATCGAAAATTGGCCCTGCGTACTTACCATAATCGGTGCTTGAATCGAAGATATTGACTTGGAGCTGAGTGTTGTGGTCATCTTTTACTGGCTGTTCACCAGTTTCTAATGACTGATGAAAGTAACCCTCTTCGTAACCCATTTTAGAACATGCGGCCGCGTGTTGCTCTTGCGTCATATTCTGGGACAATATTCGAATTGTTGGACTACAAGTATAAGTTTGCGATAGCACTAAGCCTTTTAGCTCAGTTTCGAAATTACAAATTCCGAACTCACTACAATCTGCGTAATATGAGGCGGTGTCCGCCGCCGCAAGCCAAACCGCGTCACCCCGACCATACATTTCATACTGTTCAAAGATTCGACTTAGCTGACTCTTCACCACAGAACTCGCGTTACCCGCATACTTGGTCAAACGCCCGAGCTCTCGCCCCGCATTCGCGGCCATAAACTCATCTTCAGCACCGATTGATGACGCCCTTAGAGCGAAATCGCCTAAAGCTTTGGCAAGGTCCATTTGATTGCCAATTATTTGCACAAATTGCTCGTTCCACTGCCCACCAAACAAAATAGTAAAAACACCGTTAACCGCATTGCGCATATACCAGTGCTGGGCGTATTGATCATTCCAACGAGTAAGCCACTGGGTCACTTGTGGTAAGTACGCGTGCTGCAAGCCCGCACTATCCATAGTGATGATGACTTCACTAAGCACTTTGCCGTGACGATCGCTGTTCTCGTAGAAGTTTGCGTTGTTAACAAACGCATCCACGGATTCTTTCACCGCTGGTGTGACCCATTCAATAAATGAGATGTTGTCATTGTAAAACTCGGCGTAATAACCCGCGCGCAAGTATAAGAACAACGTTTCTAGTTCATCGCTCCCGCCACCTGTATACCCCTTCGCCAATGTCGTAGTACGCTTCGCAATGTTGTACATATGATCGGAGCTAAATACCGACTCTTGAATCCGACTTTCAGCAGAGAATAGCTGGTTCACACACGTCGCGCCCTGACTTAAAATTTCGCCGATCAATTGGTTACTGCTTTCGGTAACCAATGCTTCCAAATCACAAGCAGTGCTCGACTCATCAAGGCTTTCAAGTGACTGTACTCGAGTTGCCTTGGAGGGCTGAATAGGGAGAGTTGCGGTTGGTTGGTATTCAACTCGATTGGATTCAACACCGTGTGTATGAGCCGAATGTGCATGTTGCTCTGTAACTTGAGAAACTGGCTCGCTTAACGCAAATACGCCAGTGCTGGTTAATGTTGTCGCAATCGCGACACTCAAAGTCTTCAGTTCCATCTAATTTCTTCTATATTGAGTTTTCCTTAGATGCATTACGTCTTTTGCATCGCCACTGCCCTTATTACTGCAAGAGCATCACCATATAATCTACTCGCAAGACAAGAAGAAACATTTTGTTAACAACTAGATGTGGCGGTGTCAGTTTTTGGTACTCGAGTTGCCGTTGCACGAGCTTGCCAGAAATCGATTTGCTTTAATAATATTGATCAACTAGTTGTTTATCTTTCCATTCAAATATCTTTTATTGCTCCTCACAAAAGCTATAAAATGGTTTCTTTTCTTTTTGCTAAACAACTCCTATGACCGACGCTGATATTGAGCTACAACACCTTTGGTTAGAAGTCCAAGCCGAACGCTGGCAAAACCTGCCACGCTTTTTATTCAGTTACTACTGCTACAAGCACAACCTTGTCAGTAAAGCCAACAAAGTTTGCTGGGAGACGGCACGTGCAAACCTGCCCGCTTCAACATCAATAAAAGAGCGAAAAAACGCGGTGGTTGAACCGTTAGTCTCTGAGGAAACCGTCGTTGGGTTATTGAAAGCCATCAGCAAAGACGGGGAAATGACGTTTGACGTGGTGGGAACCACACTTGATGCGTTTTTACACTATGTTGTGATTAGCAAGGAAGAAAAAGCGCGACTTAAATCAAACATGCCAGCTAGTTGGTATCAGCAATCAAACAAGTCGCCTTTGGCACGTTTCGAGCAAGCTGGCATTAAGCTACAAGAGTGATATGTCAGTCATCGCTGACGACAAACACAAAAGAAAAGCGCCTACAATGAGGCGCATTTGATCAAAAATTGAGGTGCCCCTAAACAAAAGTGCAAAGTGACCAACAAAGAAAAAGTCTGGTTATTCTTGAATGCCTCGAATGCGTACATTACGTCTACGTAAAACTTCTAATGTCACGAGCAAACACACCGACATAAAAATCAGCAACGTAGCGACCGCCAATATGGTCGGACTAATTTGCTCTCGAATTCCTGACCACATCTGCCTCGGAACGGTTTTTTGTTCTGCCCCAGTCAGGAATAACGCCACCACAACCTCGTCGAACGATGTGCCAAAGGCAAACAAGCCGCCAGAAATCATCCCCGGACGAATCAGAGGAAAGGTAATGTGTCTGAAAGTATAAAAAGGGTTTGCGCCTAAGCTAGCCGCCGCTTTTACCAAGCTATGGTCAAAGCCGCTTAACGTCGCAGTAACGGTAATGACGACAAAAGGCGTACCTAAAGCAGCGTGTGCCAAAATGACGCCTAGATAAGTTTGTGACAAGCCAAGGCGCGTGTAGAAAAAGTACATCGCAGCAGCAGAGATAATGACTGGTACGATCATGGGTGAGATCAACAGCGCCATAATCGTATTGCGAAAAGGCAAATTACTACTGGCTAAACCCAACGCCGCCAGAGTTCCCAGCCCTGTTGCAACGAGTGTCGCCATAAAAGCAATGAACGTGCTATTTTTCAGCGCCAACAGCCACTGATCACTAGTAAACATTTCTTGATACCAGCGAGTAGAATACGCTTCCGAATCAAGGTTTAACATCCCCTCGGTAAAAGTAAAGTAAGGCGTTGCATTAAACGATAACGGGATGATGGTCAGAATTGGAGCGATTAAAAAGAACAGCACCAACCCACAAAAAGCTAAGTAACCTGCGTAAGCAACTCGCTCTACTTTTGATGCATAGTTTGGTAATGCCATGGTTATCCTCCTACCTTAAGGTTATTAATACCAACCACACGGTTGAACATATAAAACAGAACCAGTACAACGAACAAAAGCAGTCCACCCAATGCGCCAGCCATCCCCCAGTTCAGTGATGTCTGCATATGATAGGCAATCATATTGGAGATCATCTGTCCGCTTCTTCCACCAACCAAAGCGGGCGTAATGTAGAAGCCAATAGAAAGAATGAAAGTAAGCAAGGCCCCCGCACCTATCCCCGGTAACGTAAGCGGCATATAAACTTTGATGAACGCAATGAAAGGCGTCGCGCCTAGAGAACGAGCGGCACGGAAATAAGTTGGGCTAATTCCTTTCATTACGCTATACAGAGGCAGGATCATAAAAGGCAACAGAATGTGCACCATAGACACCACCGTTCCGAAGGTATTGTGAATCATCTGAATTCGCTCAGAAGTAAAACCCGACCAAATAAGGAGATCATTAATGACCCCTTGGTTTTGCAGCAGAACAATCCAAGACGTGGTTCTGACTAATAATGATGTCCAAAATGGCAGCAGCACAATGATTAAAAGTAAGTTCGCGCGCTTATCAGGTAAATTGGCAAGCAGGTAAGCAACGGGGTACGCCATCACCAAACAAATTAAGGTGATTGAAATAGACATCCAAAAAGTTTTAAAGAAAAGGTCGACGTATATTTGGCGTTTTTCTGGTTGGGGTTCAATGTCTCCAAACTCATTCACTTGCAAGTCTAGCGCTGCAAGATAATGACTGAATGTTAATGCGCCACTAAGATTCTTAAACGCCGCCCAATATTTAGGATTAGCCCAACGCTTATCCAGCTTAGCTAGCTGTGTCACCGAGCTCGGCAGCGACGTCAAACGAGACAACTTTCTGCCGGTTTTCATGAGTAAACTGCGCATACCAGACTCTTCAATATTCATCCGGTTGGCTATTTTCGGCAGCTCTTTTCTTTGATAAAGCGCAAGTACTTCAACAGAGAATGCCTCAATGACTTCTTGATGAGGCTGACCTTGATAATCCCAACTTTCTAAGGCTTGAATAGTTTGTGGTAGTGACAGGGATATTTCTCGGTTATCCACGCTTCGATAAAGCATGTCGAGGATAGGAAAAGCAAACGTAAGCAGAATAAAACACACCAATGGCGTTGTGAGCATAATGGAGCGAAGCTTTTTTCGGCGCTCGGCCTTTTGCAACTGCGCTTTCAAATTGGTTTCTTGCTCATGAACTTGGCGTTCGATTTCCAATACAGAATCTAATGCGGTTAGCTCTCTACTCATGCTGCTACCTCGCTACTTTGAGTTTGTGTCCCATCAAGAGCATGGCAATCGTCACTTTGCCAACCAATACGACAAATTGAGCCAGGCGTTAACTGCAAGTGTTTACGATTATCGTTAGGTGCTTTAACGATGAAGTGACCAACGCTCTCTACTTCGACGACCAGACGATAATGATCACCGTGATAAATCAATTCTCGTAGGACGCCCGAGACTTGGTTCTCACAAGACGCTTTCTCTGGTTGAATAACAATCTTTTCTGGTCGAATGGAAAGTGTTGTTCTCTGCCCTTGCTCAGAGACTCTGACAGGTTTCGCAGTAAATAACTCTTTCCCAACGAGCACTTGGCAATACTTTCCGTTCCACTCTTTGACTAAACCTGAGAGTTGGTTGTTTTCTCCGATAAACTGCGCAACAAACGTATTACTCGGAGATTCATAAAGCTCGGTTGGTGTCGCGAGTTGTTGCACTTCGCCGTGATTAAAAACCGCAATACGGTCGGACATAGTGAGAGCTTCGTCTTGATCGTGCGTCACATACAAAATGGTAATGCCAAGCTTTTCATGCAAATGTTTAATTTCCATCTGCATTTGCTCGCGCAGCTGCTTATCTAATGCGCCTAGTGGTTCATCCATCAACACGAGTTTAGGCTCAAACACTAATGCTCGCGCTAACGCGACACGCTGTTGTTGACCACCTGATAACTGCTTCGGGTATCGAGTCGCAACATGCTCAAGCTCGACCATTTCTAATACACTCTGAACTTTGCTTTCAATCGTGTCACTGTCGAGTTTTCGCACCTTTAAAGGAAACGCAAGATTCTCAGCAATGGTCATATGTGGAAACAACGCATAGTTTTGAAACACCATACCAATATCGCGCTTGTGCGGCGCGAGATGATTGACAGGAACGCCATCGATATAAATGTCTCCACCGGTCGCAGTTTCAAAGCCTGCTAGCATCATCAAGCAAGTGGTCTTGCCCGATCCTGACGGCCCCAACATAGTAACAAATTCTCCAGGAGCAATATCTAAGTTGAAGTCTTTCACCACCAAATTCGTGCCATCGTAGGTTTTCTTAACGTGTTGAAAGCTGACATAGTCCTTGTTTTCCGTGCTCATGACTTCCCTCTTCTCATTTTTTGAATATTACGAATGAGTAGAGCGTCAGTTAACGCTCTACTAAACAGCACAATTACAGATTGTATTTGGATAGGTCTAAGCGGGTTTCTAACGCATGTTCAACCATTTGAATGACTTGTTGACGCTCTTCACCTTGTAAGAGTTGGCGTGGCGCACGAACTTGTTCAGAGCCACGTCCGCAGACTTGCTCGGCCAATTTTATGCACTGAACCAGCGTAGGAATGGTGTCTAAACGCAGTAGGGGTAAGAACCAACGGTAGATCTCTAACGCTTCAGCATAACGACCTTGGCTTGCCAGTTTATAAATCGCAACGGACTCTTCTGGGAATGCGTTGGTTAAACCAGAAATCCAGCCGGTCGCACCTAGCATCAATGATTCAAGAGCGATGTCATCAACACCACTGAACACGGTAAAGCGGTCATCAAATTTATTGTAAAGCTCGGTGATACGACGAGTATCAGTGGTCGACTCTTTGATAGCTACAATACTTTCAAACTCAGCCAGTTTCGCCATGATATCGAGGTTTACATCGACACCATAAGCAACCGGGTTGTTGTAAATCATGATTGGCATTTCTGGCGTTGCTTCTGCTAGCGTGCGGTAATATTCGAACGTTTCGCTCTCAGACGTGCGGTAAACCATGGCAGGCATCACCATACAACCATCGATACCAATTTTGTACGCATCCTGCATGTAATCAACAGCTGCTGTGGTAATAGACTCTGCTGTACCAGCAATCAAAGGCACACGGCCATTTACGACTTCTTTTGCCGCTTGCAAAACCTGGCGTTTCTCCTCCGGGTACAACGCGCAGTTCTCACCGACAGTACCCAAGCAGATAATGCCATTCACACCATCTTTAATCTGGTTGTCTATAACGGTTTGCGTTGCGTCTAAGTCAATTGACTGATCTTGACGAAATTGCGTACTGACCGCCGGATAAACACCTTTCCAATCAATTTTCATGAACTACTTTCCTTATATGTATATTGTATGCAATTTAAATGAACGAGCGAAAATGCTCAGACATGGCTATCTATGCCATTTTCTAACAACACCGCCTTTACAGCGGCCAAATCAGCCAAAGCACTGCCAACTGATTTGTATAAAGTAATGACCTCATCGTTTTGACGTCCTGAGATTTGTTGGGCGCAAAGCTGCGGTAATTCCCCTTTGATATCGTCTGACGTGAATACGCCCTCTTGAATTGGAATGAGAAGATCGCCCGCTTCGGCTAATACATTAATACGGCTATCAACATACACCTGTGCTCGTTGCACTGCTTCGGAGTCACATTCACGCTTGTCCAAGTCATGATTACCGACCAAATCAATATGGGTGCCCGGCTGCACGTCTGCGCCATTAAACAAAGGCTCTGCTGATGCAGTAATACAGCTGATGATGTCAACGTGTTTGATAACGTGGTCCACCTTTTCTACGACTGAAACGCGAAACCGACGCTCATCAGGAAGCGACTGATACTCTGAAGATGACACAATGGCATCTACCGTCGCCTCGGCTTTATCTGAGTTACGCCCCCAAATATAAACCTGCTTAAGTGGGCGAACCGCAGCGTATGCCCACGCAAAATAAGGCGCAAGATTGCCCGTTCCGCAGATCAACAGACGATCAGCATCGGGACGCGCCAAATAGTCCGCTGCCAACGCAGAAGCTGCGGCGGTGCGCCAAAACGTTAAAACTTTACCGTCCACGAGTGCGAGCGGCTCACCATCGTTTCGTCTAAAAACAAGCAGCTTAGATGCAAGCGTATCTTTGCCTTGCTCAGGGTTATGCGGGAAATACGTAAAGGCTTTCACCGCAATCAACTCCTGGTTCCAAGCTGGAAGTAGCGCAAACGCCTCGTATTCTCCCTCTTCTAAGGGCATGACTCGGCGTTGAGGTATTGTTGCTGGCCGCGAGTACATTTCACGCATCGTTTCAATAAGAGACTTCATTGTTAAACATTGCGCGACTTGCTGTGCTTCGATGACTTTCATCATTTCTCCGAAAACATAAATACAGTTGAGGAAAGTACGGAACCTCGCTTATGGATGAAAACTCGACCCCATACACAAATTAACGCCTAGTTAAGCAGCCAGGTATTGAACTCTTCATTGAGTTCATCCGCGTAGTCTGACCACCATTCATCGTTAATCAGGAAGGCGGTTTGGAAGTTTTGAGGTGCGGTAGGAAGGTTCGCTAAAATGTCTGGGTTCACCTCCGCCGAAGACGACTTACGCGTAGGCCCATAGGCAACGTACTTAGCTTGATCAGCTAATGGTTTTGTTCCTGAAGAAAAAGCAATGAAGTCCAATGCAAGCTTTGTGTTCTCACTCCCTTTAGGTATCGCCCATCCATTCATGTAACCCATTTGACGGTCCCATATAATCCGAAATGGTTGACCTTCATCCTTACGGGCATTGTGGATTCGGCCGTTAAACGCCGAGGCGATCACCACTTCTTTGTCTGCAAGCATTTGAGGTGGCTGGGCACCTGTTGTCCACCACAGTACTTCTGATTTGATCGTATCCAACTTAGCAAAAGCACGCTCACGCCCCGCTTCGGTTTCGAGCAGGCTGTAGACCTCTTCTGGCTTTACACCATCAGCCAATAGTGCCCACTCAAGATTGCCCTGAGGTTGTTTTTGCAATGCACGTCGACCTGGAAAAGTTTTTAGGTCAAAAAGATCGGTCAACTTGCTTGGCAAAGCCTTACCTTTAAACGCGTCTTCGTTCACCGCTAATACAGTGGACACTACGATGGTATTGATTGCGCACTCGTGAATCGCACCATCAATAAAATCCTCTTGTGCTGGTGTTCCATCTGCGCCCGGAGGCAAAATGCTTGGGTTCACTGGTTCTAGTAACCCTTCGGCGCAACCACGAACAATGTCTGGCTTGTCGAGAGAAACCAAATCCCAGCGCACGTTGTTCGCTTCCACCTGTGCTTTAATTTCAGCTAATCCGCCGCTGAAATCCTCGGATACGATCTCAACACCTGTTCTTTTAATGAAAGGCTTATGATATGCCTCCACTTGGCTCTTGGTGAATGCACCACCCCAAGATACGACCGTCAATTTGTCTTCAGCATAAGCAGAGGCCCCCAACAGCATTCCTGAAATCAACAGCGCCAATGGTGCTTTGGTCATTCGTGACATGTTTTACTCCTTTTGGTTGTTTTTCTGGAGGCATCCGAGTACGGCTGTTGGACACCATTTTTGTTAAAATTAAGTTAACATTAGCATTTAATATATTTTATACAATATTTAATATTAAATTTTTCAGGCGAATCGTTGTAATGAAAAAGGTGATAGATCAATCGATGTCGGCTTTCCTTCGATAAGCTCTAAAAGGAGATCTGCCGTAATCGCCGCTTGAGTTAATCCAAGGTGTTGGTGGCCAAATGCCAGTAATACATTTCCATCCCAAATGCTATCAATAACCGGTAACGAGTCGACTGTTGAAGGCCGATTACCCATCCACTTTTCTCCTTGCTTGAGTGGATTTAACTCCGATTCAAACATCTCATCACCTAACTGAAAAAGCATTTCTGAACGTTTCATATTGGGTGGTGATTCTACATCGGCATACTCAACAGTGCCTGCCAAGCGTAGCCCGCCAGACATCGGAGTCATGATGAATTTTCTATCGGCAGAGCTAATAGGAAATGGCAGTACATCACGCTTGTCATCCACCATTAGGTGATAACCACGCTCGGCTTGAATAGGCACTTTGACTCCGGTTAGCTGCCATATCAAAGGCTTAGAATGTACACCAGCGGCAACGATGATTCGGTCAAATGAATGTGTTTGAGACTCAACCAACACATCACCATTTTTCTCCAACGCAGATACACCTTTTTGTAAAATCTTACCGCCAAGAGCTTCAAAAGCTTCACTTAGCTCAACACAGATCTGATAAGGGTCTAGCGTATGTCCTGTATCGGGAAAAAAGACGCCGACACGAACCTTATGGCTGAGATCAGGTATCCGCTTTCGAATCGCCTCTTGCGTCCAAACTTGATACGCCACACCGTTTTTGGCCAGTGAGTTAAGCGTACTTTGGTAGTCTTTAAACAGTTTCTCGTTTTCAAAAGTGAGCAATGAACCATTCATTTTTATTAGATGCGCTTTTCCGATTGAATCAAGCACGCCACGCCAACTTGCCACTGACCGCTCGTTAAGAGTTTTAATCGCGTTTTTTGCCTGCTCCGCGGCTGATGGCTTTGTTTGTAATAGAAAACGAATCATCCACCCGATAGTGCTTGGAATATCTTGCCAACGGATCGAAACCGGACTTTTGGGATCTAGCAGCATTTTAGGTAATTGTGGAAGCAGCGCTGGCGTTGCAAGAGGGAAGATTTGCTCAGTCGCGATATGACCTGCATTTCCCTTAGAGCATCCATTCCCCACGCCATTGGGATCAAAAATTGTGACTTGATAACCTTGCTGCTGCAACTTCAATCCAATTGATAAGCCAATAATCCCCGCACCTATCACGGCGATCCTTTCCTTTTTTGTTTCATCCTTGACCAACATAAATATGCTCCGAGTCACACTTGAAAACGTAGATTGTATACAATATATTTTACATTACGTTAACATCACTATTGTTTAATTCAACCATTTTTTCAGCAAGGAGCGAAAAATGAGACAAGGAACTTTTTTCTGTATTGATGCCCACACCTGCGGCAACCCAGTTAGGCTGGTCGCAGGCGGTGTGCCTCCACTCGAAGGCAATACCATGAGCGAAAAGCGCCAATACTTTCTTGAGCATTATGATTGGATTCGTCAGGCACTCATGTTTGAGCCTCGCGGACACTCAATGATGTCGGGGTCAGTTGTCTTGCCTCCTTGCAGCGATAACGCAGACGCTTCAATTCTGTTTATTGAAACCAGTGGCTGCTTACCAATGTGTGGCCACGGCACCATTGGAACCGTCACTACCGCTATCGAGAATCGCCTTATCACTCCCAAAAAAGAAGGCCGTTTGATACTTGATGTCCCAGCAGGACAAATCGAAGTGCACTACCAAACAAAAGGTGACAAGGTCACGTCAGTGAGGATATTTAACGTACCAGCTTACCTTGCCCACCAAGACGTAACCGTGGACATAGAGGGCTTAGGTGAGCTCACTGTCGATGTTGCTTATGGCGGAAACTATTACGTAATCGTCGATCCTCAAGAAAACTATGCCGGACTTGAACACTACTCTCCAGATGAAATTTTGATGCTTTCACCAAAAGTTCGCGAAGCGGTATCTCGAGCGGTTGAGTGCGTACATCCAGAAGATCCAACAGTATGCGGTGTTTCTCACGTGCTATGGACCGGAGAGCCCACTGAAGAAAACGCCACCGCTCGAAATGCTGTGTTTTACGGCGACAAAGCGTTGGATCGCTCGCCATGTGGTACGGGTACTAGTGCACGCATGGCGCAATGGCATGCAAGAGGCAAACTCAATCAAGGAGAAGACTTTATTCACGAAAGTATCATCGGCAGCCTATTTCAAGGACGTATAGAAGGCATTACCGAAGTGAATGGCAAAGCCGCTATTTTGCCAAGTATTGAAGGATGGGCACAAGTATACGGTCACAACACAATATGGGTAGACGATGAAGACCCATATGCGTACGGATTTGAAGTGAAGTAATAAGGATAGTAAGGAAGAATGATGAACCCACAAGAACCAACCACTTTTTACGCAGTCAACGCCTTTACTGGTGAGCCTCTACCCACAGAGTTTCCGGTGCATGGGGAGCAAGAAGTTAATCAAGCAGCCTCAGCCGCCCAAAGCGTTGCGCGTGAGTTTCGCCAACTAAGCAATGCAAAGCGAGCGAGCTTACTTTGCTCTATCGCCTCTGAATTGGAAAAGAAGAGTGAAGAAATCGTTGCTCGTGCTCATTTAGAAACTGCCCTTCCCGAAGCACGTTTAAGCGGTGAAATAGGACGTACCGCCAACCAATTACGACTATTTGCCGAGGTTGTGAGCTCGGGTAATCACTATCAAGCAATCTTCGATACGCCAAACCCAAACCGTCAACCACTGCCAAAACCAGATATTCGCCGTCAACAAATCGCAATTGGCCCTGTCGCCGTGTTTGGTGCGTCTAATTTTCCGCTCGCATTTTCTACTGCAGGTGGTGATACGGCTTCGGCACTGGCTGCTGGCTGCCCTGTGATTGTAAAAGGCCATACCGCCCACCCTGGCACCAGTCAACTTGTTGCTGAGTGTATTGAGGCTGCACTTGAGAAAGAGTGCTTACCGCAAGCCATCTTCACGCTATTGCAAGGCAACAAACGTGCACTTGGCCAAGCACTCGTTACCCATCCAAAAATTAAAGGGGTTGGGTTTACAGGTTCAGTCGGTGGTGGCCGTGCGCTGTTCAATCTAGCCCAGCAAAGACCAGAGCCAATCCCCTTCTATGGCGAACTAGGGGCGATTAATCCAACATTTATTCTCCCTTCAGCCATACGGGCAAACGCATCATTGGCTGAAGAATTTGTGGCTTCTATGACTTTGGGCTGTGGACAATTTTGTACAAAACCAGGCGTTGTATTTGTCTTGAATAGCCCAGAAACGCAAGCCTTTATCGAAATCGCTCAAGGGTTAATTCGACAACAATCAACGGCCACTTTGCTAACGCAAGGAATCCGAGAAACGTATGAATCCGAAGTGGATAAGCGAGCTTCCGAAACAGGCATTAACGTCACTCGTTCTGAACAAGCAGAAGCGACCAATGTCTCACCAGCACTGTTCGTGACGGACAGTAAAAACTGGCGTGAAAACCCGCAATGGGAGGAAGAAATATTTGGTCCTCAATCGTTAATCGTAATCTGTGAAGATTTCGATGACATGTTGAAACTGAGTGATTCACTGACTGGATCGCTCACCGCAACCCTTCACGCTACCGCTGAAGACGAAGAACAAGCCAAGCAACTGCTTCCAAGTTTGGAAGAAATCGCGGGACGCCTTGTATTCAACGGTTGGCCAACTGGCGTCGAGGTTGGTTACGCTATGGTTCATGGTGGACCATATCCTGCTTCAACCAATTCTGCCTCAACATCTGTCGGTGCGGAGGCTATTCATCGTTGGTTGCGTCCGGTCGCTTATCAAGCTTTGCCAGAATCTTTATTGCCGGATTCATTAAAAGTGTTGAACCCACTGGGTATTCAACGCGCCATAGATGGCAGTGTGTCCCAATAAAATCACCAAATGGCTCAAAAAGGCATCAACTGATGCCTTTTATTTCACTCTACTTCTCAAAACCTTCTTTCCTAGTTGGTTTGTGCCAGAAAAACAATAAACTACTAAAGTAAAATGGATTGGATACAATATTAATTTCACGGGAGACTTCAATGTCACAGAAACCTGTTTTTAAAACGCGTACTCAGCTCGTTGAGGAAGCAATTCGAACTCAGATCTTGAAGGGCGAGTTAAAAACTGGTCAACCTTTACGTCAAGATGCGTTAGCAAAAGAGTTTAATGTTAGCCGAATTCCTGTGCGTGAAGCGTTAGTTCAATTGGAAGCACAAGGACTCGTTAGCTTTGAACCTCACAAAGGTGCGACGGTCACTGAGCTATCTCCAGAGAAAATCAATGAGCTATTTGAACTGCGCGCTGTCGTGGAATGCCACATTTTAGAGCGTGCGATTCAAAATATGACAGACGCTGACCTTGAACGCGCGCGCGAAGTTCGCGAACGTTTCGAGTCAGTAGTGAACAGTGGCGACGAAGTAGAAGAATGGAGCAACTACAACTACGAGTTCCACAAAGCCCTATATGCGCCAGCCAACATGCCTGAAACTATGGACGTCATTTACAACCTGAACACAAAGTGTGACCGATACATACGCATGCAGCTATTGTTTACTACAGGCATTAAAAAGGCAGAAGAAGAGCACTTAAACTTGTTTGAAATGTGCCAAAATCGCGATATCGAAGGCGCCAAGTATCTACTGAAAAAGCACATTCTAGAAGCGGGCACAGCGATTCGAAACCTGCTGCTTGAAAGGCAAAATATCAGCCAGTAAATGGAATAACGAATAAGGTGATATTCAAGGATGAATGTTGGACCAAAGTTTTTACTTGCAGCGCTACGACAAAAGATTAAAGAAGAAGGGCTTTGCTACAATTCCTTGTCAGAGAAAAGTGGCATCCCTTTATCTAGTATTAAACGCCACCTACATAATCCAGCTTTAGGTTTGGATAAAGTACTTATTTATCTGAACTACCTGAATACCGATCTCATCGAACTCGCAACCTTAGCCAACGAGCTTCAGCACCAAAACGAGCAAATGCTAACAGATGAAGAGAGCGCCCTTTTCGTTGAGCATCCTTATTTACTTGATTTTATTTATATGCTGACTTCTCGTGATATTAAACCGCAAGAGATAGCCCAAACTTACGGACTTTCTGATACAAGCTTAAGATTCTATTTGCGTATCGCGGAAATTCTAGGATATGTCGAAAACTTCGGAGACGGCTTGTTTTACCGTTCTGGTCGTCGATTTATTATGGAAGAAGGTACGGCATTAGACACCTTATTCAAAGAGCGATTTCAACAAGATTCGCTTTCTCATGATATCAACCCAGGCGTATGTATAGGTCGCATTAGGCTCACCGAAGAGCAGAAAGTGCAAATAGAGGACGAGCTTTGTAATAAATTAGCGAAACTTAACGCAGTTAACACTTCCAACAATGAAGGTGAACTAACAAATATATTAATGCGCTGCACTCCTGGTTCTCAGATATTTTTCGCTGATGATTTACCTAACATTGACGGAAGCCTATTAAAGCACGTCGCTCAACTCACTAAATTAAGTTAAAGCATCAGACAAATAAATCAAACAAACCCCTGATAACATCATATATCCCTACCAAACTATTGATTCAAAGCGTTTCCTGAATCTAACTCTGATTTAGCAAGCATCGCTTAGTCAACTAAGAACTTGTCTTAATTTTACACTTATTAATTATCTTGTTAGATCTTTTGAAATAGACAGAAAACTTAAGTAATGACTAATTTAGCTTAAGGATAAAAGACAACTTTTTTACGTTATTTACCTCACACTATTTAACTATAAATTTGCAGACGAACAAATTAAATTAATACATTCACCTAGCTAATAAAAACAAAAGCAAAACACATAATTATAATTCTATTATTTATAAGGACATAGAAAAGTGAAATTTAAGTATTCTTTAGCAACGGCAGTCACTCTCGCATTATTACAAGGCTGTGGCGGTGGCGGCGGTGATAGCTCATCACCTACTCCGTCCACTAGCAGTGCAAACGGTCCAACATGGAAAGTTCATGATTTTAGCCAACCGTCGAAAACGTTTATCAACCAATGTGAAACGCCCCGCGTCGGACTGGACCCATATGACAACTATGCCGCCTATCCAGATAAATTGGGCTCTGCATTACACGAAAAACTCTTTTTAAGAGCTTTTACTAACGAAACGTATCTATGGTATGACGAGGTTCCTGATAATAATCCAGCAAACTACAAAACTGTTACTGATTACTTCAATACGCTGGTCACCTCTGCTACTACCGCGACGGGTAAACCAAAAGATCGCTTCCATTTTACCGTCCCTTATGAGGATGATATGAAATCATCGCAATCCGGTTTAGTTGCTGGATTTGGTTTTAACTGGGCATTCCTACGTGGCGTACAACCTCGAGACGTTCGTATTTCCTACACTGAAGAAGCCTCGCCAGCCGATAGAAGCGGCATTGCTCGTGGTGATAAGCTTCTGAAAATCAATAATATTGATGTGGTTAACACCGGTAGTCAGTCCGACATTGATTTTATTAACAAAACGCTCTTTAACCCTGACATCAATCAAGATTACACCTTCACATTTGAGAGTGTTGACGGTCTAGAGAAAACCGTGACGCTTACCGCCTCTGATGTCATGACCTCTCCAGTTAAAAATGCCAAAGTGATTACACACAATGGTATGCGGATCGGCTATCTGCAATACAACTCCTTTGAACCAAGCGCTCAAGCCCCGCTTATTGAGGCGTTCAGTACGCTCTCAGCAGAGAATGTTGACGAGATCGTCGTTGATTTACGTTACAACGGCGGTGGCTTAGTCCTTCAGTCCTCGCAAGTAGGCTACATGCTAAGCGGTGCTGGTCAGAACCGAGTCTTCAGTGAGTTGATTCACAATGACAAAGTGATGCGTACCATTAAAGATGGGGATAACATCTATCGCTTTACAAATCTAGCAATAGACTGGGCAGCACAGAAATATTCGGACCAAGTGCTTCCGACACTGAACAAAAAGCGCGTATATGTGCTGACTTCAGGAGGCACGGCTTCCTCAAGTGAACTGCTAATCAACGCTTTGCGCGGCATTGATGTGGAGGTTATCCAAATAGGCTCAACAACCACAGGTAAACCGTATGGGTTCTCACCAGAACAAAACTGCGGCACTATGTACTACACTATTCAGTTCAAATCGGCGAACGAGAAAAAATTTGGCGACTTCGCTGATGGTTTTATTCCTACTCCAAAGAGCCAAATCAATACCGAGCTAGGCTTAAACAATAGAGTGGAAGGTTGCTGGGTCAATGACGACCTAACAAAACCATTAGGCGATCCGTCTGAAGGTATGCTTTCTGCGGCGCTAAACTACATGGAAACTGGAACCTGTCCGCCAGTATCCCCTTCAAGTTTCAACGCCATGCCGCGTAACATTTCATCTCCGGAGTTAAGCGATCTTCGCTCTCCGCTACGAACAGAGGCAATTCATGTTGAGATCAACTAACTTTTTACGAATGCTGATTCGGGTTGCGCTTTTCTTAGGCACTTCGATTTCTTTGATAGGATGCCAAGCTATGTCACAAGAACCCGTTGAAGCATTGAGTAAAAAGAACTCTCCGGAAACAGTCATAGAGATTCAAAACGCGATCGCAGAAATCCAAGGGACACCAGCACCTAGAGTCGCAAATAACGTATTTGAATCCTCACCGCATTTGTTGATTGAAAAAGGACGAGTAAAAGGGAACAACAATCAACTGTTGGATGGCAGCTATACGGTTCTTCCAGACCAATATACGTTGCAGATAAGAGGTGAAACCTGTGGCTTGTACTATGCCAAAACAGATACTTTTGTCTCTCTCAGTTCACTAGATTGTGAGCCCATCATTAAGTTTTAGATCTCCCAAAATAGAAGCCCGCTGATATCAGCGGGCTTCCTACTTTATTGTTCAGTGTGAAACGGTCAACGTTACTTTAGTTCAATCCATGCTTTGCGCTGTTGCTTATCCATGTATGACCAAGCTACAAAGCGGCTCACTTTCTGCCCTTGACTCATTTCAACCACACGAATGGCTTTCACACCCAATTTTTCAAGCTGCTTGCGCATCGGGCGAACGTTGTCTTTTTTGGATATAAGTGTTGTAAACCACAAGACCTGTGCGGCAAAAGCTTGGCTTTCATTCGCCATTTTTCGGATAAACGCCGCTTCTCCGCCTTCACACCACAATTCAGCGTTTTGACCGCCAAAATTCAACGCAGGCTTACTTGTCTTTACTGGTGCGGTTTGAGGTTTTAGCCCTTTCTTGCGCTGGTTTGCTTTTAGATTATCGATTTTACGCTGGCTGCCCATAGCGGCATCTTCCGCCGAACGGTGGAATGGCGGATTACATGTCGTCACATCATAACGATCATTCGGTTGAATGATACCTCGATAAATATTGGCATCATTGTATTGCTGTACCAGTGCAATTTTTCCCTTCAAAACACGATTGTGCTCTACGATCGTTTGAGCCGATTGGATGGATTTTGGATCGACATCGCTGCCCGTATAGTGCCAACCGTATTTTGTTACACCAACAATCGGATAAATACAGTTTGCTCCCACGCCAATGTCCAACGCTTTCACTTTTTGGTGCGCGTACTGACCTTTTACTTCACTATCAAGTAGTTCTGCCACTCGGTGAATGTAATCAGCGCGGCCCGGAATCGGTGGGCAAAGGTAGGTGTCGGGAATGTCCCAGAACTCGACACCATAATACGCAGCAAGCAATGCTTTATTGAGCATTTTAACCGCGTTAGGATCAGAGAAGTTTATGGAATCTTCCCCTTTCGGATTTTTGATAACGAATGGCTTTAACTGTGGTTCACTTTCCACGAGTTTTTTAAAATCGTAACGACCTCGATGAACATTACGCTCATGCAAACCATTCTTCGCTATTTTTATGAACTCGACTTCGCTCTTTCCTGCAGGCTGCGAGGATTTGCGCGCAACTTTGTCTTTAACACGCTTCGGCTTGGCTTTATTCGCGTCTTTATTCTGACCCGCCATTGAAGTCTTTGGCTTTGCTTGCTTCGCGTTGTGATTATTGTTCTTCATTCAAATTCGCTTTTAAATCGAGGTAAATCATAAACAAACGAGCATCAAATTCGAGTTGGTGATACTCAGGCTCCATGTAGCAACATAGCTGATAGAACGCCTTGTCGTGTTTTTTCTCACGAGTATGCGCCAACTCATGTACCACCAGCATTCTTAATAGTGGCTCGGGCGCATCCTTAAATACATTGGCAATGCGAATCTCGTTTTTCGACTTCAGCTTACCGCCATGGTTTCTACTGATAACACTGTGCAAACCAAGCGCATTGTTTACCGCATGAATTTTCTTATCGTAGACAACTTTACTGATTGGCGCAGCTTTCTTCATGTAGCAGTTTTTGATTGCCATGGCGTACTCATAGAGCGCCCTTTCGCTTTTGATTTGGTGCCTATCGGGATAACGCTTTTCGAACCAAGGAACAAACTTGCCACTCGCTATCAATGAGCTCACCTGCTCTACGATGTTTTGTGGGTAGCCTTGAATGTATCGAAGTGACGGATGCATAGAATTAACGTCTGTTATGACAAAATAAAGGCGCTCAATATACCTGAGATAAAGGACAGTTTCACCTTAGCTTTCGCCTTTCATTTATTGTGAAAGGCCGTTAAACTTCGCCTCCCAATGATAATGGAGAGAAACTCAATGAAACGTGTCGTCCTTTACGTCAAAGACAAATGCCCTCACTGCAAAGATGCTCAACGTTATCTGGATTCGAAAAATATTAACTATCGTTTGTGCAATGCTAAGATGCAACGCGGTCGCAAAGAACTTGATGCGCTTGGTGCTCGTTCAGTGCCAGTTTTAAAAATTGGTGATCGGGTAATGATTGGCTGGAACCCAAAGAACTTCGAGAAGATGTACAAAGGCGATTAGTGCTCGGACGATGAATCTGCGCTGCGTTTAAACGTAGCGCTTGATAAAGTCGATAAACGTTCGATCTGCTATTGATAAATACCCCTGCTTGCGCCAAGCAAGTGCCAGATCCAGCGTCACTGGTGGTTCAAACGGTAAGCCAACAACGCCCGACTCATGTTGAGTCACCAATTCCAGTAACGCGGTAATCGCAAACTCTTGTTTTACAATACTCAAAATCAAAGGCAGTAAGTTGGTCTCGAATGATGACTTCATGGTAAACCCATGCTCCTCACTCACCTGATCCAAAAATTCGCGGTGAAAATAGCCATGCTGAAACATAACCAAATCGTGTTCAAAGAACTCATCAAAAGTAAGAGCGTGTCGCTGGGCTAACTCATGCTCAGGTGAAACAACTGCGACCATTTGGCTAGTAAACAAATGGTCAGTTTCTAGATCATCAGGCACATTATCACAACTGATCACACCAATATCGAGTTGACCATTGAGCAGCATACGACGAATCGATTGAGTTCCAGCTTCGACCAAGGTCAATTTTAACTCAGGGAATTGGCTTTTAAACGCCATCACAATTCGTGGAAAGAAATAACTGCCCATCATTGATGGCGTCCCTAGTCTTACTTCGCCTTTCGCTAAACCTTTCAACTCATCAATCGCGAGCTGCGCGTCGTGCAACTGTTGAATCACCCGCTTAGCATGTACAAATAACGTTTCGCCCTCTTTCGTTAAGCTGATTTTTTTATCATCACGGCGAAATAGGGTAACGCCCAAAGACTGCTCAAACTTTTTGATAGAAATGCTTAATGCGGGCTGGGCAATATGCAGGGCTTTCGCCGCATGGGTAATGTTTCCGTGTTCAGCGACCGCCAGAAAATGTTTAAGTTGTTTCGATTCCATTAGATCAAAAATATATGGTGTCCATATTTTTAATATATTTTTTTAATTTATAACGAACTGATAGATTGATCACAGTCTCTCCATTTGCTCACATTAGGCAGGATTCATGGTCAGTTTTGGCACACCGGAATACAAACGCATTACGCTCTCGCTAGCGCTTGGTTCCTTCTTGGTTTTTTCAAATTTATACCTACTACAGCCAATGCTGCCCACTTTTGCTCAAATTTTCACGATCTCAGAAACGCAAGTGAACTGGTTATTTGCGGCCTCAACACTCGCTCTCTCTTTTAGCCTCGTTCCAATGGCTGTGTTGTCAGAATCAGTGGGACGAAAGCCAGTCATGATGGCTGGTCTGTTTTCGATTCCTACCCTTTCCGCTTTGATGCTGTTTGGTGACTCATTTCTGTTTTTGGTGGTATGTCGAGCACTGATCGGTGTCGCGCTCGCAGCTTTTGCTGCGGTCGCCGTGGCTTACATGGCAGAAGAGCTCGACAAGCACGCTTTCTCGATGGCAATTGGAACGTACATTGCGGCTAACTCACTAGGCGGTATTGCAGGGCGTATTAGCGGCGGCTTATTGGCGGACAATTTCAGTGTTGATGTCGCCATAGAAGTTATGATGGTGTTCACTCTTCTTGGTGTCATTGGCGTTCACTATTTATTGCCAACACAGCGCAACTTCACCCCGTCATCAAGCAGCTTGCGCCATCAAAATCGTGCGCTTATTGGTCATTTTAAAAACCAACGCGTGTGGTTCGCGATGCTGATAGGAGGACTCAACTTTGCTTTGTTCGTCAACCTTTACTCCGTCATGGGTTTCCGTCTGGTGAGTGAACCTCACAATGTGCCCGTCGGGTTGGCCTCACTGATCTTTATTTGTTACTTGGGAGGGACTTTCTCCTCTCGTTGCGCAGGCCACTGGAGTAAACGTTATTCATCAATCCTCGGTATGTTCTTAGGCGCGATAGTGAGCATGACGGGGATGTGGATTGCGGCGGTTGAAAGCTTGACTGCAATGCTATTTGGATTGTTGTTGATAAGTTTTGGTGCCTTCTTTACTCATACCCTCGCCTACGGATGGGTCGGTCAGAATGCCACTCGTGCCAAAGCCACCGCGACAGCGCTCTACTTAGTACACTACTACGTAGGCGGTAGCTTAGGAGGATTCTTACTTCTTTATTGTTGGCAGCATGGAGGTTGGTCGAGTGTTCTTATGGGGGGAAGCGCCGTCTACCTAGCAATGTTTGCTGCAATTGCGTATTTGAAACACATTGCCGAAAGAAAGCATACTGACCAAACACCTGACACTGCGAGTTTAAAGAGTAGCTAAGGTACGCTCATTTACGTAATACCTCTCTGGTTACTTGGATAACCAACTCTGCTATGCTTGCGCTACTTTAATAAAACCAGAAAGTCGTATGTCAACGCGTTCAACACAAAACACAGATATCGAAGCGATCACTCAACAGGTCAACCAATGGCTCAACGATGTGGTAATCGGGCTCAACCTTTGTCCGTTTGCTGCCAAACCGCAACGTAATAAACAAATCAAAATCTTTGTTAGTGAAGCGACTCAAGAAGAAGCGCTTCTTGAAGATATTTTATTGCAGCTGATTGAGCTGAGTAACACAGAACCCGAACAACTTGAGACCACGTTGGTTGTGGTTCCCAACATGCTACAAGATTTCTGGGACTACAACTTTTGTATCGATTGGGTTGAAGGATTAATTAAGCAACAAAACTGGGAAGGTGTTTTCCAAGTAGCGACTTTCCATCCTGATTACTGTTTTGGCGGCGCAAGGCCTGAAGACGACGAAAACCTAACCAATCGTTCTCCTTACCCGATCTTCCATTTGATTCGCGAAGAGAGTATGGAAAAGGTACTAAAACACTATCCTGATCCTGAATCCATTCCCGATACAAACATCGCTCGTGTTTCCTCCCTTTCAGAGGAAGAACGTAAAAAGCTGTTCCCTTACCTATTTCGTTAAGCACCACCATTCCCAAAGGCAGATTTATCACCAGTTAGATGCAATGCCCTTGGGGTTCAAAGTGCGGTTTGGTATCATTGCCGCTTCAATCGATTCAATGGAAATTAGAATGCAACTGTCAAAGCTAACCCAAGAGATTTTTGATCACTTATACCGTGATATCACCGAGTTCCGTAGTACGTTCGACTTACCAGTCGCAGACGCTGCAAGCCTTGATACGCAAGCAGACACACTACACACCTCTTTGGCGATCGAAGAGCTAACAGAGCTAGCAGAAGCAGATTGTAAAACTGAGCAAGCAGATGCCATCGTAGACAGCGTGTATGTATTAATGGGACGTCTCGTTCATCTTGGCCACAGCAAAGTAGAAGACAACCTGGCGATCAGCTACTTAATTGATCTTCTATTAAACGTTGCGGTAAACCGTGGTATCGAATTTATTCCTTGCTGGGATGAAGTACATTCAAGCAACATGAGCAAAGTATGCCGTAACGAGCAAGAGTACTCAGAAACAGAAGCATTCTACGCGGAACAAGGCATCAAGTTGATGGCGGTGCAGAAAGGTGAATACATCATCGCGAAATGCGCCGAAGATTTCGTATCGGAAGGTAAAACCATTCGTAAAGGCAAAGTACTCAAATCTGTTTACTACCGCCCTGCAGATCTAAAACCGTTAACTCAATAAGCGTTGAGTTTGGCTATCTCGATTAAAAAAAAACGACCTCAAGTAGGTCGTTTTTTATTGTCCCTAAATATTAATCAAAGATTAAATAAGGTTGCTCATCTACAATGACCTTTTTGACTTGAGTATTGAACACTTCCCCGAGAGCTTCTTCCGTTAGCACAGTATCGGCACTTCCTGATGAGTGCAGCACACCGTTGTTAAGCAGCAATACTTTATCTGCGTGCTTTAATGTGCGATTGAGATCGTGATTAGCAACCAATACTCCAATTCCCTGCGCCGCCATAGCGTTAATCAATTGATAAAGCAGACCCTCTTGCGCAATATCTAACGGTGCTGCTGGCTCATCCAAAATTAAAAACTGCGAAAAAGGATTAATGGTACGCCACACCTGCAAACATACACCTGCTAATCGGACACGCTGCCACTCACCACCGGATAATGTTTGAATACTGCGATGAAGCTTATCTTGCAGTTGTACCAGCTCCACCACCATATTGACGGCATCACGCACTTTGATATCCGCAATCTCAGCGCCACTCGGCAGAGATAGGGCTAGATACTGAAACACATCAACATTAAACGCTGGGCGCGATTGCTGACACAAATAACCTCGAACATGAGCTTGCTCTGACAACGGTAAAGTAAGCAAGTTTTTGTTGCCCACGTACACTTCACCACTCATACCGTCTCGGTGACTTAACGTACCAGAAATCGCAGCCAATAAAGTACTCTTACCGGAACCATTAGGCCCAACGATATGTACGATTTCGCCAGCTTTGCATTCAAAAGAAAGAGGCAATAATCGACTACCAACCGACATATGTTTAACGTGCATCATGACTCTTCACCAGCATCCAGATGAAAATAGGTGCGCCAATCGATGTTGTCATGACACCTAAAGGTAACTCTGCGGAGTCCAATAACAGTCTTGCGCCGATGTCAGCAAATACAAGCAACGCAGCACCAGATATTGCAGAAAGTGGCAATAAATAACGGTTTTCCGTACCAAAAGCCAAACGCAACAAGTGCGGGACCACCAAACCAACAAAACTGATGATGCCACCCAAAGCGACTGAACTACCCACCAAAATAGAAATGGCGAGGATCAATTTCCAACGCATTTGATGCACGTCGACACCCAATTGGGTCGCATGAATCTCACCCAGCATCAATTTATCAAGCGACTTGCCTTTACAGCACAACCAGGTAAGCACTGGTAACATCACCAAAGTAACGGTATGTTGATACCAACTCGCACCGCCAATGCTGCCCATTAACCAATACATCAGTTGGCGTAAGCTGAGATCATCACTGAAGTAAAATGCCCACGTCACAATCGCGCTCGATAAAATACCCAATGCGACACCAACCAAAAGCAATCGAGCCGTCGTCAGGTGCATTGCCCTTGCTATCGCCACCAAAACAAACGTGAATACCATCGAGCCTGCAATTGCTGCCAACATAAAAACAATCGGGGTAGGAAGAACAGGTGACGCGAACATGATTAAGACCATTGCTAAGCTTGCACCACCAGAGATACCAAGCACGCCAGGTTCAGCCAACACGTTCCCAAGCAACACTTGTAACGTCGCGCCAGATACCGCTAACGCAGCACCAATAATTGCCGCAGACACTAACCTCGGTAAACGCAAGTCCACCAATAACTTCTGTTCAAATGCAGATAAGGATTGAAAAGGAGAAAGGAAAATTTCTCCGACCATCAAGTGAATGGCAGAGAGTACAGCGAGCACGATCGACATAACCATCAGGTTACGTTGCCAGCGTCGCTCCTTGTTCAGGATAAGTTGTTGAAAATCCATAGCAGCCGATAAAAACAGACGAGGCTTAACCTTACAGTTAAGCCTCGGTAAATTGCAATTAACTTCTCAAAGCAATGTTGGATTAATCGTAAACCAACTCACCCTCTTCAAAACGGGTTTTCACTTCACAAACCATCAGAGCTGCGCGTTGACCTATTGCGACGTGGCGGTTTGGGAAGACAATCGCTTCGTTTTCGTTCTTTGCCATTAATGGTTTGTCGCCATCATGACCAAACACTTCGCCGTGAACAAATGAGGTGAAGTTTTCAACATTGTCGTCGAACATAAAGTCAAAGTCTTCGTTCAAACGAACGATTGTGCGACTTACGCGATACTTAATGCATGGTTTTGGTAGGTGTTCTGGCTTCGTTTCCGCAATCAAATTACGTAAAGACAAATCAAACGCGGTCAGTTTATCGAGGTCATTTTCACCAATACGAGCCACACGTCCAAGCTCCATCGTGAGAGCCTGCGCACCAAAGTTCTCAGCACTGTACCAGCTAAACGTACTCGATGGTGAGTTTGACAGGAGCACAGCTTCAATGTGTGCACTGTCCAAGAAATCGATCAATGCCTTGCTGCGCACTGGATGACGAGTCTTAGGACTTACTGCAAACGTATAGTGCTTCGAGCCTCTAATCGCGCAGTGTAAATCAAGGTGCCAGCGTGTTGTCGGGTCGGTATCCTGATAAAAATCTCGAACAAGCAGCTTAAGTGTATCGGCGATAACAAGCTCTTTTGTCTGTTTGTGTTCTTTTTCGTCAAACAGACGGTTGAGGTTTTCTTCGAGGAATCGCGTGTGCGCCAGAGTGGATTCTGGGTGAGCGATAATGAACAGACAACGGGTATCGACCGTCTGGAACCCAGATTCTATGTCTTGAATAATGGAATCCACCAGCTCCATCGGTGCGGTTTCATCTCCGTGAACTCCACAAGAGATGATGATGTTCTTCGTATCCTGAGTATAATTCGCAGGGATTACTTCTAATACACCACGCTGATAGAGTTTAAGTTTTACACCGCTAGAAAGCACCTGCTCCGCTGGTGCAACATCAATATGAACATCTAACGTGTCAGTTAAAAACGATTGGCGAAAGAGAGACTTCGTCATGCGTTACTCCTTAATAGCACGGCGGATATGTTAATAAATTGTACAAAGGATTTTTGTTGCTGCGATCTCACTTATGAGTAGAAATCACTATTTCCCTCGAAAATCCGATGCCTTTTCGCGCCAGGCACTCAAATCAAGCATTGAGGCGTTTAATTTTCAAACAATTACAAAGTGTTAGGGCTGTGAACTTTACCACAGCCCTGATTAAGATCATTATGATTTGATCAAATTTTTGTAGCTATAAAGCAGATTATGCATCAACACTGCGAAAAACTTAGCCGCGCTGTACGAGCAAACGCTCAAACTCATCGACTTTTTCACGCACTAGCTCAACACTCTGCTGCCAAAACGTTGGCTGGGTTAAATCCATAGACAGATGCTTTTCGACGACATCTTCCGCCATCATGCAGCCTGTATCGCGCAGCAAATTGATGTAATCGGTGTAAAACGCTTCGCCTTTGGTTTCTCGCTGTGCATAGATACCCTTGCTAAACAAGAAGCCAAATAGGTATGGGTAGTTATAAAAGCTCACGCTATCAATAGAAAAGTGCAGCTTGCTTGCCCAGAAGTACGGATCCGGTTCGCTCATTACGTCGCCATACCATTCTTTCCAAGTTTCTGACATCAACTCACAGAAATCATCTGCGGTTAACTCTCCATCCTGGCGGCGTTCATAAAACGATTTTTCAAACTCGTAGCGAACCGGAATGTTGATCATTAAAGCTAGCGCAGATGACAACTCTTCCCACAACATCTCGAGCTTTTCATCAACGCTCTCAGCTTTCGAAATCAAATGATCACGAACGATGTTTTCTGCAAAGATAGAGGCGGTTTCTGCTAACGTCATTGGGTAGTAAGTTTGGCAAAGTGGCAAATCACGAATAACCCAGTTATGGAACGCATGGCCAAGTTCATGTGCCAGAGTCATAAGGTCTGAACGGCTGCCACTCCAAGTCATAAACACAAGTGGTGTTCGCGTTGCTGGCAGTTTGGTGCAGTATGCGCCAAGACGCTTGTTAGCATTTGGCGCGGCATCAATCCAACCATTTTGTACCATCAAACGGACAAACTCCGACATCTCAGGGTTTACTGTTTCAAATGCTTCACAAATAACATCAATCGCTTCATCAAAGTCGTAAACCTTCGCTTCACCGCTCAAAGCAGGCATAGCCGCCAGATGATTCCAAGGTTTCATCTCATCCAGACCATGTACTTGCGCCATCAATAAACCTGCTTTCTGACCAATAGCTCGACTGTCTTTGGCTACTGTCATCATCGCATTTAAAGTTTCAGCTTGGATTCGGCTACCATGCAAACTCGGCTCTAGGAAGTGAACTTCACGCTTCGTAGAACGCTTTTTGTTTTCAGTTAAGCGCCATCCTGCTAACGCATTCAAAATCGCAGCGAATGATTCTTGGTGCGTTTGCATTGCATCTTGTACGCCACGCCACGCGGCTTCTTGACGCTCGAATTCAGAACCATAAAGAATGCTTGCCGCTTGAGAAAATCCAAGCTCTTCACTATTACCATCTGTGTACTCAAGCTTCACTTTCAATGAGCCAGTCAGGTTATCGTATAGGTTACCCCAAGCCGATTTGCCATCCACACTCATCGCAGCCAGTAACTGTTCTTCTGCGTTGCTAAGACGAGTATCCGCCAACTTTCTAGAATTCAAGATAGAAAAAGCTTGCCCACTGATATCAGGATTCTCATGGTCTAACACGCGCAAGATAAACTCTTTGTCGGCATGAGTTAATGTCAAATCAAAGGGACTGAACGCTTGGGAAAGCTCCGAAAAGATGCGGGTCATTTTACCAAGTAACGATTTCGCTTCGGCGTTTGTTGCATCAACAGAAGCATAACAACTCGCAAAATTTGCAACTGTACCCGCTAAACGACTCGCGGCTTCATTGGTTAAAATCGCATTTTGCATGATCTCTACGTTGCCACAATCTGCTGATTGTTTATTCAAAAGATCAATACATTGTTCCACAAGAGCAATATCGTCTTGAATTCGTGGGTCAGAAAGGTCGTTATAAACGATGGACAAATCCCAACTCGGCGTTGTCATTTCTATATTTCCTTTTTAAGTAACTGAGTCAATTTTCGCTTCCTGCACCTAGCAGATGGGCTTCCACTGACATCTTCCGTGACTATGCCCGTAAGCAATATCGTTCTGGGCATTTTAATATTTATAAATTAACGAGTTAAAAGAGGTACGCCAATCGAACGCACCGAGGCGTAAATTTGCTCATCTATGGTAATTGTTACATGCGTGACAGAAGCGTTTCCTATCGACAACGTCGAATACCACTTTGGGTTACGCCAATCTAACTCCAATACATGAGCAAGAATCATACGAATGACGCCACCATGCGTGACGATAAGTAGATTGTCATTGATATCGTTGATGATTTGAGACCAAACGCGACATATGCGCTCAGAAAATGTGCTTAAGCTCTCAGCATTCGGCAACGTATGTTGTGCTGGCGATTGCCAAAAAGCATCTAGCTTTTTCCACTGCTCAGTGAGCATATCAAAAGGCATACCATCAAAATCACCAAATGCCATCTCTTGTAAAGACTCATCCGTCATTACTGGTAATAATTGCTGTTCAGCAATGATGTTTGCCAGTTCTTGACAGCGTGAAAGCGGAGAAGAAATTATTCCACCCACACCTCGTCCACTCTCGGCCCAAGCCCGAGCAATACTCTCTTGATCAGCAGGCGTAACTTTTACATCTGTTTGGCCATGGAGTCCTGGTGGAGCGTCTACTTTTCCATGACGCACAAGGTAGATATTGAGTGTTTTCATTTTGTTCCATCCTACTCTTTAAGAACCAACGGCAAACCAACAGCAACAAAGGTAACGCGATGGCAAACACTGGCTAGTTTTTGATTCATCCGTCCTGCATTATCCACAAAATAACGACTAACCGCCCCCAAAGGTACAATGCCCATTCCAACCTCGTTAGAGACGAATATTAACGTCGCATCTGAGCCACGCACCACCTGTATAAGCTTTTCAATTTCTGCTTCTAGCTTCTCATTGGAACATTCATCACCTAACTCAAATATCCAATTGTTGAGCCACAAGGTTAAACAATCGACCAATACAACATCGGTGGTAGCGAAATTTGTCAGTAACTCAGATAAATTAAGGGGGCATTCATGCTCTTGCCACTCGCCCCCGCGTTGCTTTTGATGATGCGCTATTCGCTCTCGCATTTCTTGGTCAAATGGCAGCGCGGTTGCAACATAGTGTAATGATCGATGAGAAGCGACCGATAATTGCTTAGCTGTTTTTTCTGCCAAATGCGACTTCCCAGAGCGCGCGCCACCGAGTATCAATTGCTTCATGAGGAGTGATACAACCCAATCATAGTGAGATAAATAAGCAGTTCCGACAACTGTTGCGCTGCGCCAAGGCAATCCCCCGTAAAGCCGCCAATTCTCTTGGTTAACCAACGTTTGAACATCAAACGAAATACCACGAGAACAAGCGATATCAAGATCGCATCCGCGATACCAAGCACAAGCAATGTTATGCCACCAGTAAACAACAAAATGGAGACTTCTAGAGAAGACTGGCGACTTGCTAGCGGTTTACTTTTCGACGTATCACTGTCACTGACATAAGGCATGTCATAAATAAGCGTCGCTGCTAGTGCTCGGCTTGCGGTGTAAGCGACGACAATGACCAACCAAAAGTGCGGCAAGTTAGCCAGTTCACTCCAAAAAACATACTTAGCCAATAACGCCATAATGAGAGTGGCGGCACCATAAGTGCCAATACGACTGTCTTTCATAATAGAGAGGCGTCGCTCTACGGTCATGCCACCGCCAATGCCATCCGCCATATCGGTCAAGCCGTCTTCGTGAAAAGCCCCAGTTAACAATAAGCTAAACACCATCGTTAATACTATGGCAACCGACTCTGGGAAAAAAATTGAGGTGAGCGAGAATACCAAAGCGCAAAGTGCTCCAAGCACGAGACCAACTAACGCAAAGTAACGGCCTGCCTGATTCATGCGTTCTTCACTGTAATGCAACGCTTGGGGCACGGGTAAGCGGCTAAAAAAACTGGTAGCTAATAGAAATAACTCCCACTGGTATCTTAACGATGACGGCATGACTTTCTCAGAATTATCAGGGACTGACACTAAACTGTAACTCCTGCACTCTCGAAGCTCGCCATTTTGTTGTAAAACTGGGCAGCAGCTTTTAACAGAGGCAAGGCAAGAGCGGCTCCTGTTCCCTCCCCTAGCCGTAAACCAAGGTCGAGCAGAGGTTCTGCTTTTAGATGTTCCAATACAAATTTATGTCCATTTTCTTCAGAGCGATGGGCAAACAACATGTATTCACGCGTTTCTTCGTCTAACAACGTCGCAATATAAGCCGCTACCGATACGATAAACCCATCCACTAAAACTGGAGTTTTAAGCCGCTTGGCTTCTAAAAAAGCGCCCACTATCTGTACGATTTCAAAGCCCCCAACCTGTGCGAGAATCGCTTTGGTATCAAGACCTCGACATCGGTTTACCCCCTGTGCTACCAGTTTATATTTGCGGCTCAACTGCTGTTGATTGATTCCGGTGCCAACGCCAACACAATAATCAATATCTAATGAGCTCAGTGCCGATAACAGTGCTGAGGCCGAACTGGTATTACCGATGCCCATCTCACCGAACATCAAGAGGTTTGAACCATGCAAAATGGTTTGCTCAGCAATCTTCGCACCATATTCTAAACCTAACGCCACTTGTTCTGGGGACATCGCTGATTGTTTAGAAAAATTAGCCGTACCGTTACCCAACCGTTGTTCAACCAAGTTGGGATGGGATTTAAATTCTGGAACCAGCACATCAATAGGAGCCAACATGCCGCAATCTATTACTTTGAGTTGAATGCCATTAATGTCGCAAAAACAGTTGATGGCTGCGCCGTCAGCGAGAAAGTTAGCCACCATTTGTTGAGTGACTTCGCTTGGCGCAATGCTCACACCCTCCTCTGCAACGCCGTGATCTCCAGCAAATACCAGCATGCTCGGTTTGCAGATAGCGATGGAATCAACTGGCTGAGGTTTATCCTGACTTTGAATAAGAGCTAACTGCAGTGCCACCTTTTCCAATAAGCCTAAAGAACCGACGGGTTTGGTTTTGTTATCTATGCGTGCTTGTATCTCCGCAGCAAAAGAGTCATCCATTTTTTACGTTCCTTTGATGTTGTCTGGGTGAGAGGTGTTCTGTTGTTCAAGAGGTCTTGTTCAGCGACAGTTTTTGCGCGCCCACTATTGTATACACTTGCATCCAATTGGGGCAGCGCTAATCAAGTTTATCTCAGGATAGTCTGCCGAGTTCGCAGAGCGTCTCACCTTTCTTGCACGAGATTATAAGTAACTCGTTGAAATCCGCTACAATAGCTTAGACTATGTTCCCATATAGGAGAAAAGATATGGATAACAACACCTGCGCAATCATCGCCGGTGCAACTGGCTTAGTAGGCTCAAAAGTCATTGCAAACCTCATAAATCAATCAGGTGTTGGAACATTATATTATCTTTCTCGCCGCCCACTCGATGGCGTCCTAGATGTGGACAACAAGCTTATTCCTCTCATTGATGCAGACCTTTCTATCCACCAATGGGATGAGAACCAACCAACACCAACCATCGGCTTTATCTGTTTAGGCACGACCCTTAAGCAAGCAGGCAGTAAGGATAATTTGCGTAGAGTAGATGTTGATCTGGTGTGTAAAGTCGCCCAACAAATGAAAACAATCGGAGTCAAACGCCTTGCGGTTGTTTCTAGCCTCGGTGCAAATAGTAAATCGCCATCCCATTACTTAGCTTGTAAAGGACAAATGGAACAACGAATCGAAGCTATGGATTTTGAGGAAATCGTATTTGTTCGCCCAGGCCCGCTTGTTGGTCAACGTCAAAGCCCAAGAATGGACGAGAAGTTAGTACAAACTCTGTTTAAGGTAATTCGCCCATTCATGCTTGGCAAACTGTCCAACTTTTTACCGATTCGAGCAGAAGATGTCGCCAAAGCGATGGTTTATCAACTTTTCAGTTATCAAGAAGACTCGGTGGTTTACTTACAAAGGAAAGAAATGCGTGACTTACTGCATCACTACGAATAACCATTTTGTACAATTAACGTGCTAATTCACGCTCTCACGCGACTTAGATCTCGTTTTTATATTCATTTTAGATCTAGCTAATACCCGTTTGTCATTTTTAAAGTTATATCACGAGCGTTATCTTACGCCCCATAAACAAATCCGTATAAAACCCCGTATAAAAAACAACCGCCATTTCGGCAGGTTGATAAGGTCAGATTATGAATTTTGCAGTGATAGCCTCTCTAGCCGTCTTTGTTGGCATATTGTTCTTTCTATTTAACCAACAACAAAAGAAACACACACTCTCTCGTCTCGTTTTAATCGGTCTTGTTACCGGTTCTCTTTTTGGTCTTGCTTTGCAACTCATTCACGGTGAAGGCAACAGCGCAATTGCTCAAACACTTGAATGGGTAGGCATTGTAGGCAGTGGCTACGTTGGTCTACTGAAAATGGTCATCATGCCACTGGTGTTGGTATCGATGATCTCTGCAGTTGTTAAATTGGAGAAAGGTGGATCATTAGGTAAAATTTCTGGCCTGACCATCTCTGTTCTTCTAGTAACGACTGCAATTGCTGCACTCATCGGTATCTTGGTGACAACAACATTTGGCCTTTCAGCAGAAGGTTTAACTGAAGGCGCGCGTGAAACCGCTCGTATCGCCGTTTTAGAAAGCCGTGCCGGTACAGTAAGTGACTTAACTATTCCTCAAATGCTAGTTAGCTTCATTCCAACCAACCCATTTGCTGATCTAACAGGTGCTCGCTCGACATCAATTATCGCTGTTGTGATTTTCGGCGTGTTAACTGGTATCGCCGCTCGTAAAGTGATGATGGAAAAAGCAGAGTTGGAATCACCGATTCGTACTTTCGTAGAAGCAGCTCAATCTATCGTTATGCGATTAGTGAAGATGATCATGGCCCTAACGCCATACGGCATCGCAGCACTGATGGCAAAAGTGGTAGCGACATCAAGCGCAGGCGACATCCTAAACCTACTTGGCTTTATTGTGGCGTCTTATGTTGCTATCGCACTGATGTTTGTTGTTCATGGCGTATTGGTCTCTTTTGTTGGCGTTAGCCCTGCGGAATACTTTAAGAAAATCTGGCCTGTACTGACCTTCGCGTTTACATCTCGTAGCTCAGCAGCAACAATTCCACTAAACGTAGAAGCGCAAATCACCAAGCTTAACGTACCACCAGCGATTGCAAACCTATCAGCATCGTTTGGTGCCACTATCGGCCAAAACGGCTGTGCGGGTATCTATCCTGCAATGCTTGCAGTGATGGTAGCTCCAACAATGGGTATCAACCCACTTGATCTACACTTTATCCTGTCATTGATTGCGATTATCACCATCAGCTCATTTGGTATTGCAGGTGTCGGCGGCGGTGCGACGTTTGCAGCCTTGATTGTTCTTCCTGCAATGGGCTTACCTGTGACCATCGCGGCACTGCTTATCTCTATTGAACCACTGATTGACATGGCACGTACCGCACTAAACGTTTCAGGCTCAATGACTGCGGGTACAATTGCTAGCCGAGTGCTGAAGTCACCAGAAAGTGAAGCAACATTGGAAGAAACACGAGCATAGAACTCAAATTCCTTCCAAAGCGATAAAACGTAAAATATCAAGCCGATGGTTCGCCATCGGCTTTTTTCATTTTCAAAAATTCAACTTGCATCTTTCGTTGCTAGTCAAGGCGTTGAATGGTCTAATACTGTCATCGGTTTTGTAAACGGTAAGCAGAATGCACCAAGATAATCAGCCCACTTTTTTCTTCTTTGATTATGAGACATGGGGAACCAACCCCGCGAAAGATCGCCCAAGCCAGTTTGCTGGTGTTCGTACAGATGAAAACTTTAATATCATCGGCGAGCCTTTAGTCATGTACTGTCAACCACCGGCTGATTATCTTCCGTCTCCTGAAGCTGCGCTTATTACTGGTATTACTCCGCAAAAAACGGTTCAAGAAGGCCTTTCTGAGCCAGAGTTTATCGCTAAGATTCACACTGAACTCGCGAGACCAAATACCACCAGTTTAGGCTACAACAGCATTCGCTTTGATGACGAAGTGACCCGTTATACTTGTTATCGCAACTTTATCGATCCATACGCATGGAGTTGGCAAAACGGTAACTCACGTTGGGATTTACTCGATGTACTACGCGCGTGCCATGCCCTTCGCCCAGAAGGCGTAGAATGGCCAGAAAACGAAGATGGCTTCACTAGCTTTAAATTAGAACACTTGTCTGTGGCTAACGGCATAGAACATAGTAACGCGCACGATGCCATGGCAGATGTGGTTGCGACTATCGAAATGGCAAAGAAAGTAAAAGCAGCGCAACCAAAATTGTTTGATTACTTTTTTTCTATGCGCCAAAAGCGCAAGCTCAATGATTTAGTCGACATCGTCAACATGACACCGTTGATGCACGTTTCAGGCATGCTAGGGCGCGAATGTCAGTACACTAGCTGGATTGTGCCTGTTGCTTGGCATCCAACCAATAATAACGCCGTTATCACCATCGATTTAGCGAAAGACCCTCAACCTATTCTTGAGCTATCCGCAGAAGAGCTGCACGAAAGACTCTACACGAAGCGCGAAGATCTTGGTGAATTGCTACCAGTGCCAGTTAAACTAGTTCATTTGAACAAATGCCCTATTCTCGCCCCTGCAAAAACGTTAACGGCTGAAAATGCAGAGTCTATTGGCATTGATCGCCAACAATGTCTCGCCAATCTCGCTTTGTTGCGCCAACATCCTGAAATTAGAGAAAAGCTGATTAGCCTCTTTTCCGTCGAGCGTAAATTCGATAAAAGTGATGACGTCGATACACAGCTTTACGACGGGTTCTTTTCTCCGGCTGATCGCGCAGCTATGGATATCATTCGAGAAACCGACCCGAATAATCTTGCTGCATTAGACATTGAATTTGATGACAAGCGTATTAAACCTCTATTGTTCCGCTATCGTGCGCGTAACTTCCCAGGCACATTAGACGAGCAAGAACAAAGACGCTGGGCACTACACTGTCGAGAAGTGTTTGAAAGCCAAATTGAAGAGTACATGCTGAATTTAGAAAACTTAGTTCACGAACATGAAAGTGACGAAAAGAAGATTGCGATATTAAAATCCGTGTACCGTTATGTAGAGAGCTTAGCTTCCTAACTCCTCCTAATACAAGCGCACCTTATGGTGTGCTTGTTGTTTATATACTGTCAAAATGATTAAAGAACGATTCTTACAACTGATCCAACTGCTCATTTCAATCTTCCTCATCATGGGAGCACTTGGCATCGGAATTACCATTCAAAAGTTCACTGGCGTTTCCGTTCCAGGAAGTGTCATCGGTATGCTCGTACTGTTTTTCTCCATGACTCTTGGGCTTGTAAAAGTCGACTGGGTCAAACCGGGCGCCACGCTATTTATCCGCTATATGATCTTATTGTTCGTTCCTATCAGCGTCGGATTAATGCAGCATTTCGACCTACTACTCGCCAATGCGCTCCCTATCATCGCTAGCGCGGTTGGCGGTTCACTCATTGTACTGGTCAGCCTCGCTTGGCTGCTAGATTACTTGCTACAGGAGAAACACTGATATGTGGTTAGTTGTTACCATTGCGGTTTTTCTTATCGCTCGTCAAATCGCAATCAAAGTGAACAATCCTCTAGCAAACCCTTTGCTGATCAGTATCGCAGTGCTCATTCCTTTGCTTACTTACTTAAATGTGCCATTTGAAACGTATTATGCGGATAACGAAGGAATTAGCTTTTTGCTTCAACCTGCTGTAGTTGCTCTGGCTTATCCACTATATGAACAACTACCACAAATTAAAGCAAACTGGCGAATCATCACTTTCGCTTGCACAGTAGGCAGTGTGATGTCGATGATGACAACCACCTTGTTCGCAGTCGCTTTCAAAGCGGATATCAGTTTAATCGCAAGTCTAGTGGGTAAATCCGTCACTACGCCAATAGCAATGGAAATTTCGAGTCACCTCGGTGGTGAAGCTGCCGTTGCGGCGATCTTGGTTCTGATTGTTGGTTTATTGGGCGCGATTTTGGCATACCCAATTTACAACTTAATTGGAATTAAACACCCGATTGCACGTGGCCTAACAATGGGTACCGTGTCTCATGCCTTAGGCACCGCGACATGTGCAGAGAAACAGCCCATAGATGCCGCGTTCTCATCACTCGCATTGGTTTTATGTGGGATCATAACTTCTATTTTGGCTCCAAGTTTTTTTGCTTTGGCGGTCTGGCTATATCAATAGTTAAGCGCTCTCGGTCTGCCCTCCTTCCGGCAGGCCATAGCCTTTACGTTTCTTACTTATCCCTTTTCAAAACCCTATCTTATCTATCAAACTCACCCAGTAATATCGTGAAGGGACTTGACTGAGATATACATTCATAGCATTAGCATTCTAGCTGCTACCACTCGCTCTAGATTACGTAAGTATAAAGTAGCATAGCGGTAAAAGTCGCGTTGGTAACATACTCCTGCTCCTTGGTCATATGAATATATACTGATATGGTTAATTGTGAGACGGAGATAACGCTTCACACCTGTGCAATCGAATACATGTGTGAGCTCACTCTAATTATGTAACAGAATTATCAATTGCATTATTTATCGTGATCTAACGCACGGAACATTTCTATCTTTCACATAGAATAACTGTCCATGCAATAACAAGGATTCAACATGAAAAGTCGCATTGAACAGGCGCTAGCAGGCGCTCCAGAAGCACTTTCCAAACAACTTGCTCCTATCATCCAAGCTGATGATTTTGATGCTACGCTTTCAGTTCAACAATTTGAGCAGTTGCTTTCAGCTACCGGTCTATCAGACAAAGAGCTTCGTGTTGCGCTACTTCCTTTTGCCGCAGCGTACTCCTATGCTCCCCTTTCTGACTTTTATGTCGGCGCTATCGTTCGTGGTCTTTCAGGTCGCCTTTACTTCGGTGCCAACATGGAATTCTTTGGTGTACAGTTGGGTCAAACGGTTCACGCAGAGCAGTCTGCGATTAGCCATGCTTGGATGAAAGGCGAACGTGGTGTTAAGGATATCACTATCAACTTCAGCCCATGTGGTCACTGCCGCCAGTTCATGAATGAGTTATCTACCGCAAACGAGCTTAAAATCCAGCTCCCAGAACGTGAAGAAAAGTCACTTCATGAATACCTGCCTGAAGCCTTTGGACCAAACGATCTCGGTATCGAGTCCGGCTTAATGGCAGAAGTTAAACACCAATTCTCATGTGATGATGAAGACGCACTCATCCAAAGTGCAGTTGAAGCGATGAACATGAGCCACTCTCCATACACCAACAACTTGAGTGGTTTAGCATTAGAGATGACTAGCGGCCGTGTATTCCAAGGCGCTTATGCAGAAAATGCAGCGTTTAATCCTAGCTTGCCACCGCTACAAGTTGCGCTAATCCAAGTTTTACTTGCGGGTGAAACCTTTGACAGCATCAAAGCCGCTGCATTGGTAGAAAACTCTGAAGGTAAGATCAGTCACTTAGCCGATACGCAATCAACGTTGGAAGCGTTGAATCCAGATATTCCGCTTAGTTTTGTCAACGTATAAACGACAATGACCCGTCCTGATATGGGTTGACACTTTTTAACTAAAACGCTCGATGTACTTCATCGGGCGTTTTGTATTTT
>NZ_JAWOWL010000013.1:0-125227 GCF_033340395.1 Vibrio sp. 1159
GGTAAGCAGAGTTTTTGAAATGTAAGGCCTTTGAATAAGACAAAAGGCTGCCTCATCGCTAACTTTGCAACAGTGCCGCGCGACGAGCAGCAGCACCAGGAGCAGAAGCACGTCGAGAAAAAGCAACAGCAGATCGAGCAGCGCCCACGGCGGGCCGCTCGCATCGGATAAGTCGAAAAATCCGGCTAAAGTGGCCGAGCTGCACATCAGGCCGCGCGGTTTTCCTCCCTGATCGCCGGCGCGGTTTCTTCCTCCCTGAACCGCATGCAGACTTGCCGCCTCGGACACCCCGAGGCGGTTTTTTTTCGCCTCGCTCGAGCATCGCCGCATCCGACGATGCCGAGACGACCAGGCCGCGCACGTCGAGCTGCAGCATCGCCATTGCCGACGATGGCACCAGGTCGCCGGCGGTGGCCACCGACCTCGAGCTCGCATCGCCACATCCGACGATGCGCGCCGGCGTCGACCATCGCCAGGTCTGACGATGGCGGCCGCCCTGCCCTGGATCTCGCATCGCCATTTCTGGCGATGAGATCCACGGAGCGGCCATTTAGACCCGCCAATAACGACCCGGCCAAGATAAATCGCATGACGGCCTTTTTGGCCGGGGGTAGCATGACCGGACACTTTGCGTATGCCCAAAGGAGCCCGCAAGTATGCGCAGGACGAAGCCAGTAGCCGCGCCGATGGTGGCGCGGGTCTATCTGCGCGTCAGCACCGACGCGCAGGACTTGGAACGCCAAGAGGCGATCACTACGGCCGCGAAGGCCGCCGGCTACTACGTCGCCGGCATCTACCGTGAGAAGGCATCCGGCGCACGCGCCGACCGGCCTGAGCTGCTGCGCATGATCGGCGACCTACAGCCCGGCGAGGTGGTCATTGCCGAGAAGATCGACCGCATCAGCCGCCTACCTTTGCCCGAGGCCGAGCGCCTGGTGGCCTCGATACAGGCCAAAGGCGCACGCCTGGCCGTCCCTGGCGTGGTCGATCTATCCGACCTGGCGGCCGAGGCCCAGGGCGTCGCCAAGATCGTGCTGGAAGCCGTGCAGATCATGCTTTTTCGCCTGGCCTTGCAGATGGCCCGCGACGACTACGAGGACAGGCGCGAACGCCAGCGCCAAGGCATTGAGTTGGCCCGCCAGGCCGGGCGGTACAAGGGCCGCCGTGCTGATCCGAAGCGCCGCGCCCAAGTTGTCGCGCTGCGCAAGTCCGGCTACAGCATCAACAAGACCGCCGAGCTGGCCGGGTACAGTGCGGCCCAGGTGAAACGGATATGGGCCGAGGTCAGCCAGGCCGAAGCGAAGCAGCACGGCGCGTTCGTGGAGGACGCATTGACGGAAGCCGATGCCCTGGCCGCTGTCGGCCAGGATGAGCGCCAGGAGGAAAGGGCATGAAGAAGCCGAACCAAGACGACGAGCCGTTTTTCATCACCGAGGAGATTGCGGCCGAAATGATCGCCGGCGGCTATGAGTTCGAGCTGCCGCCCATTCCTTGCACCATCCGCCTACGCGACGTGCTGGAGCGCATGACCGATGCTGAGCTAGCATTGCAGCCGGGCGAGATCGCCGACCAGGAGCGTGAACGCTGCCGGCGCAAGCCGTGTTCAACCTCATGATCTGGTCATGGTATTTTTCATGGCACTGAGCCTGATAGTTCTTGCAAATTGTTGTCACTAAAGGGTTTTGTGTGCTTGTTTACAATCGAGTGGGAGTGACGGGCACTGGCTGGCAATGTCTAGCAACGGCAGGCATTTCGGCTGAGGGTAAAAGAACTTTCCGCTAAGCGATAGACTGTATGTAAACACAGTATTGCAAGGACGCGGAACATGCCTCATGTGGCGGCCAGGACGGCCAGCCGGGATCGGGATACTGGTCGTTACCAGAGCCACCGACCCGAGCAAACCCTTCTCTATCAGATCGTTGACGAGTATTACCCGGCATTCGCTGCGCTTATGGCAGAGCAGGGAAAGGAATTGCCGGGCTATGTGCAACGGGAATTTGAAGAATTTCTCCAAAGCCCGCGACGCAGCGCCGGCAGGCAGAGCAAGTAGAGGGCAGCGCCTGCAATCCATGCCCACCCGTTCCACGTTGTTATAGAAGCCGCATAGATCGCCGTGAAGAGGAGGGGTCCGACGATCGAGGTCAGGCTGGTGAGCGCCGCCAGTGAGCCTTGCAGCTGCCCCTGACGTTCCTCATCCACCTGCCTGGACAACATTGCTTGCAGCGCCGGCATTCCGATGCCACCCGAAGCAAGCAGGACCATGATCGGGAACGCCATCCATCCCCGTGTCGCGAAGGCAAGCAGGATGTAGCCTGTGCCGTCGGCAATCATTCCGAGCATGAGTGCCCGCCTTTCGCCGAGCCGGGCGGCTACAGGGCCGGTGATCATTGCCTGGGCGAGTGAATGCAGAATGCCAAATGCGGCAAGCGAAATGCCGATCGTGGTCGCGTCCCAGTGAAAGCGATCCTCGCCGAAAATGACCCAAAGCGCGGCCGGCACCTGTCCGACAAGTTGCATGATGAAGAAGACCGCCATCAGGGCGGCGACGACGGTCATGCCCCGGGCCCACCGGAACGAAGCGAGCGGGTTGAGAGCCTCCCGGCGTAACGGCCGGCGTTCGCCTTTGTGCGACTCCGGCAAAAGGAAACAGCCCGTCAGGAAATTGAGGCCGTTCAAGGCTGCCGCGGCGAAGAACGGAGCGTGGGGGGAGAAACCGCCCATCAGCCCACCGAGCACAGGTCCCGCGACCATCCCGAACCCGAAACAGGCGCTCATGAAGCCGAAGTGCCGCGCGCGCTCATCGCCATCAGTGATATCGGCAATATAAGCGCCGGCTACCGCCCCAGTCGCCCCGGTGATGCCGGCCACGATCCGCCCGATATAGAGAACCCAAAGGAAAGGCGCCGTCGCCATGATGGCGTAGTCGACAGCAGCGCCGGCCAGCGAGACGAGCAAGACCGGCCGCCGCCCGAAACGATCCGACAGCGCGCCCAGCACAGGTGCGCAGGCAAATTGCATCAACGCATACAGCGCCAGCAGAATGCCATAGTGGGCGGTGACGTCGTTCGAGTGAACCAGATCGCGCAGGAGGCCCGGCAGCACCGGCATAATCAGGCCGATGCCGACAGCGTCGAGCGCGACAGTGCTCAGAATTACGATCAGGGGTCTGTTGGGTTTCACGTCTGGCCTCCGGACCAGCCTCCGCTGGTCCGATTGAACGCGCGGATTCTTTATCACTGATAAGTTGGTGGACATATTATGTTTATCAGTGATAAAGTGTCAAGCATGACAAAGTTGCAGCCGAATACAGTGATCCGTGCCGCCCTGGACCTGTTGAACGAGGTCGGCGTAGACGGTCTGACGACACGCAAACTGGCGGAACGGTTGGGGGTTCAGCAGCCGGCGCTTTACTGGCACTTCAGGAACAAGCGGGCGCTGCTCGACGCACTGGCCGAAGCCATGCTGGCGGAGAATCATACGCATTCGGTGCCGAGAGCCGACGACGACTGGCGCTCATTTCTGATCGGGAATGCCCGCAGCTTCAGGCAGGCGCTGCTCGCCTACCGCGATGGCGCGCGCATCCATGCCGGCACGCGACCGGGCGCACCGCAGATGGAAACGGCCGACGCGCAGCTTCGCTTCCTCTGCGAGGCGGGTTTTTCGGCCGGGGACGCCGTCAATGCGCTGATGACAATCAGCTACTTCACTGTTGGGGCCGTGCTTGAGGAGCAGGCCGGCGACAGCGATGCCGGCGAGCGCGGCGGCACCGTTGAACAGGCTCCGCTCTCGCCGCTGTTGCGGGCCGCGATAGACGCCTTCGACGAAGCCGGTCCGGACGCAGCGTTCGAGCAGGGACTCGCGGTGATTGTCGATGGATTGGCGAAAAGGAGGCTCGTTGTCAGGAACGTTGAAGGACCGAGAAAGGGTGACGATTGATCAGGACCGCTGCCGGAGCGCAACCCACTCACTACAGCAGAGCCATGTAGACAACATCCCCTCCCCCTTTCCACCGCGTCAGACGCCCGTAGCAGCCCGCTACGGGCTTTTTCATGCCCTGCCCTAGCGTCCAAGCCTCACGGCCGCGCTCGGCCTCTCTGGCGGCCTTCTGGCGCTCCTGCTGCGGCGTCCGCTCGTGGGCCGTGGCGCGGGTCCGCGCGCCGGCCTCGTGCGCCTGGCGCTCGCGGGCGAGGTCCAGGGCGGCCGTCTTCACGTTCTGCCTTGCGCAGATGAGATAGATCTAGCGTGGACTCAAGGCTCTCGCGAATGGCTCGCGTTGGAAACTTTCATTGACACTTGAGGGGCACCGCAGGGAAATTCTCGTCCTTGCGAGAACCGGCTATGTCGTGCTGCGCATCGAGCCTGCGCCCTTGGCTTGTCTCGCCCCTCTCCGCGTCGCTACGGGGCTTCCAGGGGTCGTTTGCGGGAAGGGGCGGAATCCTACGCTAAGGCTTTGGCCAGCGATATTCTCCGGTGAGATTGATGTGTTCCCAGGGGATAGGAGAAGTCGCTTGATATCTAGTATGACGTCTGTCGCACCTGCTTGATCGCGGCCGCGATAGCTAGATCGCGTTGCTCCTCTTCTCCATCCGCGTTCCAAGCTGCGGAAAGGCACCCATAAGCGTACGCCTGGTCGAGCAGGCGACGCGGATCGACGTCCAGCGCACGAGAGAATGCGTCCGCCATCTGTGCAATGCGTCTAGGATCGAGACAAAGGTCGTCTCTGTCAGCCGGATCGTAGAACATATTGGCGGCGCCAAAGCCCACTTCACCGACCAGACCGACGGGATCTATCACCAGCCAGCCGCGACTGGAGAACATGATGTTTTCATGATGCAGATCGCCATGTAGCCCACGCAGTTCCGAGGCATTGCTCATCATTTGATCGGCTATAATCGCCGCGTGGACGTAGTCAGTTTGACAACCTGCGTTTTGATCATCGCGCGCCCGCTGAAACAAAGCTGCAAAGCGATCCCGGATCGGGAGAAGGGCAGAAGGCAGGGGTTCCTCAGATGCGGCATACAGCTTCGCCATTAGTTCCGCTGCAATTTCGGTCGCCTGGTAGTCGCCGTGCTCGGCAACGATGTGAGAGAGCATTCGCTCCCCGGCATATTCGAGCAACATCAGATTGTTCTCACGACCGAGCAACCGGACTGCTCCCCTCCCATTGCGCCATACCAGATAGTCGGCCCCGCGCAGTTCATCAGCAATGTCTTCTATAGGTTTCAATCCCTTGACGATTGCAGGAGTCCCGTCTGGCAATGAAACTTTCCAAACGAGGCTGGAAAAGGTGTCCGCAATGAGAACAGGTTGCGAAACGTGCCAATGAGCAGGAAAAACAGGCGGCATGAACATCAACCCCAAGTCAGAGGGTCCAATCGCAGATAGAAGGCAAGGCGTTCGCGGTCGGGGGCTTCGATCCCCAATACATTGAATAGGACAGCGAAGGCGCGCTCTGCTTCATCTGGCGCTGCCCAGTTCTCTTCGGCGTTAGCAATCATGAGTGCCAAATCGGCATAGCGATCTGCTGTTCCGAGCCGCCCAAGGTCGATCAGACCCGTGCATTGAAGAGTTTTAGGGTCCACCATGAAGTTCGGCATGCAGGGATCACCATGGCAAACAACCATATCGGTGCGCTCTTGGTCGAGCCGCACCGGTAGCTCTCGTTCGACACGAGCCAAAAGATCGAGCTGCGGCGTACTCTTGTCCTCGTCCGGTAAGAAGTCGGGATTGACGGCATTGCGGGACACCACATCAACGGCGCGTCCGAACATTCGCGACAGCCTGCGCTCAAACGGACATTGATCAACCGATAGGCTGTGAACAGCGCCAAGTTGCTGCCCCATTGACGGCCACGCTTTGAGCAAATCCGCTCCAGACAGATCAGCCGCCGGTACTCCCGGAATTGCCGTTATCACCAAGCATGCACCCTCCTGTTCCTCCTGCCAGTTGATGACCTCGGGGCAAGCCACACCTCGACCTTTGAGCCAAATGAGGCGGTCACGCTCTCCAGCGAGCTCACCGCGGCGGGAAGCAGGTGCGATTTTCGCGAAGGCATGCCCGTCACCACGTCGAAAAACAAAATCACCAGATTCTCCGCCTCTGACAGGCAACCAGTCAGAATGCGATTCACCAAAAAAAATATTAGTTCGATTCAATGGAGGTTCCTTCAGTTTTCTGATGAAGCGCGAATATAGAGAAATATCCCGAATGTGCAGTTAACGAATTCTTGCGGTTTCTTTCAGCGCCGCCAATACCGCCAGCCCGTCGCGCAAGGGGCGCGGCTCGTGTGTGCGGATGAAGTCAGCTCCACCTGCGGCGGCGGCAAGCTCTGCAGCGAGTGTCGCGGCCCCGACATCCCCCGGACCACGGCCTGTGAGCGCGCGCAGAAAGGATTTGCGCGAAACAGACAGAAGCACCGGCAAATCGAAGCGCAGCCGCAATTCATCGAACCGCGCCAGCACCGAGAGCGAGGTTTCGGGAGCAGCCCCCAGAAAAAACCCCATGCCGGGATCAAGGACAAGGCGGTTGCGTTTGATACCGGCACCCGTCAGCGCCGCGATGCGCGCGTCAAAGAACGCCGCAATGTGATCCATGATGTCGCCAGCGGGTGCCTCGCGCCGATCTGCCTGCCCGTCTTGCACCGAATGCATAACGACGAGTTTGGCAGATGATTTCGCCAATTGCGGATAGAACGCAGCGTCTGGAAAACCGCGAATATCATTGAGATAGGCCACACCACGCGACAAGGCATAGGCTTGCGTCGCGGGTTGATAACTGTCGAGCGAGACGGGAATGCCATCTGCCTTGAGCGCGTCCAGCACCGGCGCGATACGCGCGATTTCTGTGTCGGACGAAACAGGCGCGGCGTCGGGATTGCTGGATGCCGGACCGAGGTCGATCACATCTGCCCCCTCGGCCATCAGCTTACGCGCCTGCGCAATGGCTGCGTCTGGCGCCAGATACCGGCCTCCATCGGAGAAACTGTCCGAGGTTATGTTGACGATGCCGAAAATGATGAGCGATTTATTCATGGGGGCTTCTATAATAATAATAATCGAGCATGAGTCTCATACGGATGCTCGGGTCGAAAGGGAATCCCCAGGCGAGTAACCTGTTTGCGGTGATCCATTAGCTGCAGGAGCAGAATAGCATACATCTGGAAGCAAAGCCAGGAAAGCGGCCTATGGAGCTGTGCGGCAGCGCTCAGTAGGCAATTTTTCAAAATATTGTTAAGCCTTTTCTGAGCATGGTATTTTTCATGGTATTACCAATTAGCAGGAAAATAAGCCATTGAATATAAAAGATAAAAATGTCTTGTTTACAATAGAGTGGGATAAATGGACGCTAAAGAACTGAACCACATGATAGCTGAGGCCTACAGCCGGGATTTGCAAAAGCCTGAGCTGGTATCGTTCAAAGAGGTGAGTCGCTGGGGGCGTAAGTACGGTTTCCCCGTCGTATGCACTCTGGCCGATGAAAGTGAAGAAAAGCAGATCCACTGGGCTGCCAGTTTGCTCATTCAAGTAGCCGGTACTTGGCCGCGAGAAGATATGCCGGAATTGCTCACACCGGAACGGGGCTCCGCGCTGTTCAACGATGCGATGCAGTTATTGGCGAATGGGCTTGGAGCAGCAAATCAATTGCGCTGACAGCACAAACCTTGTCAATAAGCGGCCTTCATGGCCGTTTTTTTGTTTAAAGTTTGTTTTAACAGAACCATAATTAGATATTGCAGTATCATTTTATGATCGCTACAATCTTTCACATGTGAAAGTTTGGGGGTGGTCTTGATCACCTGCGAGAAACCAAAATAGAGGTGGGTATGGCAAAAGTAATCAGCTTCGCCAACCAGAAAGGCGGAGTGGGTAAGAGTACCCTCTGTATCCAGCAGGCCTTTTATCTGGCGTTACAGAAGAAAAAGAAAGTGCTGGTCTTGGATATGGATGGTCAGGGGAACACGTCCTCTCGACTGGCCCCCAGACGAGAGCTTGAGGATGGTGACTACGAGCCCATCCTCACAGGAACCAAAACCGCAGAGCTGTTCGCTTACGAGCTGGACGGCATTGAGGTCATGCACTGCCCTTGCGGTGCAGACCTCATTCATACGCCGAAAAACGACCCGGATCTGTTTGAGATGGAGGCTGTGCCTCTTGACCAGGCCATGAATCCGGCTCGCCATTTGGCTGAGCTGTTTGAGAACTACGACTACGTGCTGATTGATTGTCCGCCTAGCCTCGGCAGAAAGCTGGTGGCAGCGTTGGTGATGTCTACCCATGTGGCATGTCCAGTAAAGCTCTCTGGCTTCGCTGTGGACGGCGTAGAAGGTCTCCTGAACACGATTATTGGTGTGCGCGAGGCGTACAACCAAGATTTGGAGATCCTGGGCATCGTGATCAACGACATGGACCGCTCTGTCAATCACGACAAAGCCCTCAAGTCGCTGGAGAACACAGTTCCGGATCTGTTGTTTGAGAACAAAATTATGCACCGGCCTCCGCTCGATACGGCGACGACTGATGGCATCCCTGTCTGGGAGCTTCGCTATGGACATGTCGCGGCCAAAGAAGTTGAGGCGGTGTTGGAAGAACTATTAGAGAAGGTGGGCTAAGCGATGGCATTGAACAATTTAAAAGGCCTGTCCGAACTTGCTAAAGCCGCCAAAGGCAAGAAAGGCAAAGAGGTTCTTACCGTACCTGTTGACGACGTTGTATCCAAGGTCCAGGTTCGTAAGCGCTTCCGTAACATTGAAGAGCTGGCGGCAACCTTGCTGACCGAAGGGCAGCAGTCTCCGATCATCGTGTTCCCGAAGAACGAAGAAGGCAAGTTCGTCATCCAAAAAGGGGAGCGGCGTTGGAGAGCGTGTAAACACGCTGGTATCGAGACCATTGACTTGGTGGTGAATGATAAGGTCCAGAACAACTTGGACGAGACTGCTGGTGAGCTGATCGAAAACATCCAGCGGGATGACTTGACTCCGGTAGAGATTGCCGAGGCGTTAAACCTGTTTATTGAAGAAGGTTGGAAGCAAAAGGATATTGCTGATCGGCTCGGTAAGAATATCACTTTCGTATCTACGCATCTGTCGTTGCTCAAGCTACCTGACTGTGTGCGTGAGTTATACGATAATGAAGTATGTTCTGATACAGAGACCTTGAATAACCTTCGTCTCTTGTTCGATCTGAATGAAGAAAGATGTCGCGCCGTCTGCGCGGTGGCTATGTCTGACGGGATTACTCGTAAACAAAGCCGTGAGCTGCTGAATGATGCCAAACGTATCAAAGACGAAATGGAAAAAGGCCCACTGACTGGCTCCCACCAGAATGATGAGCTTGGCGCTGGCAACACCGACGAGCAATCCCTCAACTCGGGTGGGGATGGTACGTCGGAACAAACCGGGAATGACGACCTGAACCTTGCCCAGGAGGAACTGGAAGGGGGTAAAAATTCCAATGGTCAGGACGATGATGACGAAGACCCTTTGCGTGATGAAGAGGGTGAGCACAAAGATCCTGTCAAGCAGCCAGATAACAGCGGCAAGGACAAAGATGAAGAAGGCGGTGATGCTCTTCCTCCTCTGCCGAAGGACAAGGAATGGAAGAACGTCCGGGCTGACAGTTTGATTTTTGCTGTCAACGTTAACCTGGATGGCGAGACCAAACGTGGAGTCATCATGACCGACCGTGTTGCTCTGGTTCCGTCTACTGTCTGGGTTAAAACGCTCGATGGCGAAGGCAAGGAAAAGCATGTTCATGTGCCTGTGTCAGACATTGAACTCCTGAGTGTCGAAGGCTAATAAAGGAGGCCCAGCCAGAGAGGTTGGGCCTGTCAAGAACAGGTGAATATGAAGATCTCACAGGACATGAAAAGAAAATTTGCTTTGGTGAATGCCCTGTCTAAAACGGAGAAGCCAAGTCTCCAAGACCTTCACAAGGCAACAAATATTCCTGAATCAACGATCAAGAGACAGTTGTCTGCCCTGCGTGATGAGTTCGGAATGAATATCTTGTTCGTCAGGGAGTCTACCGGCGAACGAGGTGCCACCGGCTACTACATGCTGACAGACTGGGGGATCTTAGACAGGTCTTCGTTCTTGAACCGGTACGGAAAACTGTAAGGTGCCATAGAGCAGCGCATTGAATGCAAAACCCGCCAATCGGCGGGTTTTTTTATGCTGCCACGGTAGCGGCGGTTGCTGGAGGTTTTTCGGCGTAGTAGGCGATGTTCTTGGTTCGTCTGCTAAGGGTGTCTATGCCGACGATACTCAGCGTTTTGGGAGTGGTATTGCGGGACTCGAAATAATGGAATAGCTGGATCATGCAGCACTTCACCATCAACGGATCGATGTCTTCCAGGTAGATTGAGGCTTCTCTCAATGCTTCGGGACCGTGGTTCTCGATCAGGTTTTCCATCCAGTGAATGGCGTTGATGCCAGAACCACAGCAGGGCTCATAAAAGTCTGCCGAAGACTGTGAGCCAACAATGAGTGACATCAAGCGGCCAATCTCTGGAGGAGTGGGGAAGTAATTGGTGCCCTTCTTGTGGAAGCCAGACATGCTTAGGACGTAACCCAAAACATCGCTGGTGGGGTCGCGCTTAATGGCGGCAGACAGGACGTGAGAGAGCTCGAAGGCGACCGGCTGAAGTTCTTCCGGGATCTCCTCCTTGGCTGGGTATAGGCCAGTCTGCAAGTATGCCCACTGGTCAATAAAGGCCTCAACAAACCGAGATGTGCCCATTCTGTATCGGGACTGCTCGATGAGAGATAAAGCCTTGGATGTAAGTTGCTGTGTTTCTGGTGACATAAGCGCTCCAGTTTGTTCTGACGAAACATTCAAGAGGTAGAAACGAAGAACCCCGCCGAAGCGAGGTTCTTTGCTTTCCTGCCTGATCGCCTTAATGCCGAAGCAAAGACGTCTTGATAAAGTCGGGGCAACCGGACATTTCCCGGTCGATGAAGTCCTGACGTTTCGCCAGCGGCCATTTCATGAACGCCGCGAGCGGGATGCGCTTATTCGTGTTAGTATTGCCTTGCAGCATAACAAAGCTCCTTAATTGCTTGATTGTGTTGTAAGGGCTGCAACGAAGGTCGAAGAGCGATGCGGCCCTTATTTATGATTATTACAGCATCATAAAATAATATCAAGGGACAATAAAACGATACCAAGAAACAAAACTTTCACATGTGAAAGTCTCCCCGCTGTCCACCTCGCACACTCCAAACGCCCAAATAACTTGTCTATCTGCCCAAAATGGGCGCGTAAGCGTCCGATAGAAAGTAATTGTTAGTGAGATATTGACTACACGGAATATGGCTATATCATAGAATCATAAAATGATACTGTAAAAGTGATATGTATGCCAAAGCAAGCAAATCATCTCCGTTTGAAGAAACCTTGCGCCAACTGTCCATTCCGGAAGGAGGGCGCTATCGAGCTGGTCCCTGGGCGATTAGAAGGCATCATCAACGACATCGTTGAAAACGACATGACGACGTTTCATTGCCACAAGACCGTGCATTCAAAGTCAGGTGGTGAATGGGATGAAGAGGGTAACTATGCACCTTCGGGACAAGAGTCGATGTGTGCCGGTGCTGCGGCTTACTTGATGAAAATAGGCAGGCCGACAGTGGCTATGCGAATTGCCTTTGCGTTTGGTGATGCAAAGGTGTCCGACTGGGACGAAGCTCAAGAGCTGGTTGTCGAGCCTTTGGTACAAGGGGACCGAAATGAGTAAGCGATATGCGGTAGTGCCGCATCCGAAACTGAAACGAGAGTACAAAGGTCGGCTGGTCAGAACTACTCGGGTACTAAAAAACGGCTGGGGGGTGATCCCTCTAGGGGCTGTGGCAACGGTCACGCATCAGTCTCCCAAGGGATCAGAACTGACCTTTGAACCATGCGACTGCTGCGGCCTGAAAGCCATTATCAGTCATGTAAGCATGGACTCCATTGAATTTATCGAACCGATTACTGAGGAAGAAGATGGACGAGAACAAGCTCAACATTGAAACGGTCGATGGGCACAACGAGCTGGTAGTCAGCTTTTTGTCCAGAATGGTAAGCCTGAGTGACGAGGAAAAGCAGACAGTATTGTCCTGCCTTCCGGGCACCGGCAAACAAACAATCACCCAGCTCTATGAGGCGCTGCGTTCTCAAGGGCACCAGGATCTTGCAGAGAAGGTCGAACCATACCTCCAGCAGGGGGTGTTTGGGCCGATCTTCGATAACGCCAAGTCCAAGGTGTTCGTTCGGGACGAAGCGCCTTTTTTCCTCATGGATGAAAATCCTTTGAACTGGGATGACGCTAAAGCATTCAATCGCCTACGTATGAGTACGACCTGTGTTCTTGGCCGTGGCGGCTGGACTATCGGTGAGCGCTTTGATGACCGCTTTGATACCGAGGTGGGCGGAACACAGCTTATCGTCACCCAGTCACTCAACGAAAAAGGTGAGATTGAAGGAGGACTTCCTACCTCGATGTCGCTGAATGACTTTGCTGAGTTCCCTAAACAGCCAAGGCCTCCTCAAATAGTCGATTACCAGGAAGACAAGCGATACACGCTTGAGGAAGCGGAAGCTATCCCTGAGCTCGCACCAGTGGTTCAGCGTCTGAAAGAGCGCATCGAAGAGTATGAGGAGAGAAGAGCCCATGATTGACATGACATGCCGCCTCTGTGCTGGTTCCGGTGTTTATGACTTTTCCCCTTCCAAAGAAACCTGCGGTATGTGCCAAGGGCATGGGAAATTTGCTGACGCCAAAGCAATGCTGGTGGCTGCCATCGAGCTGGCAAAGAAGCAACGCGAGCCGGTCATTGAAGTGGTAATGGGGTTGGTGCTCCAGGGTGTGGATGTTAGAGGGAAGGAGCCTGGAGAGCGGTTCAAGGCTGCTCAGGCCTTTAACGCCCCAGGGCACAACCTATTACGATACGGGTGGGATGCTTGGGAGCTCTATGCCCTCCATGAGGGTGTAAGTCCAGAACTTGCATCGCTTGGCCGAAGTGTGATGCGCGAGTGGCATAGCCATTCATGGGGCCGGTTCAGTGGAGAGGTAGGCTTTAACGCCGCCGAGATCATGATCAAACAGGCCAAAGACAACCCAGAAAAAGCAGAAGAGCGCTGGGCGTTCCTGCTTAGTGAAGAATGGATGGTGGAGTAATTGTCGTGACAGAACAAACCAATAAGAAATTGATGCTGGATGAGTCTCCAGATATGCCCCTGCAATTCAAGTGGAGAAAGTTTGGTGGTGCGATTTTTACTGCCACGCAAACAATGGAGCACGTCAAGGAAGGACGTAAGCTCGGGCCGACTCCAGCAGGGATGCTACCTCAAGAAGTGTGGCTGAACCGCCTGATCGCTATGGAAGAAACCCTGCCACGAGGGAAGTTTTTTGACAGATTCCGCCGCCGCGACAAAAACGAGCAGTATGACTTGGCCGCCGATCATCTCCGTCTTGTCGGACAGAAAAAGCGATAGGGGGATAGATGAAAGCCCAGGCATACCCACCATCAGTCATTCGTAAAGGCGCTGTGTTGTACGCAGCCCTTTATTACATCTCTGATGATGATAAAGCAAAGGTCGAGGTTACAGAGTGGATAGTTCGCTCTATTCAGAAACGACGCAACTCAACCAGCGATCAACGCTATGTCAATCTTGCCCAAAAGTTAGATGGGATTACGTGGGGGAAAAGGTCACGGAAGAATGGGGACTTTGGTTGGTTGCCATCTATACCGAGCTGGTGTTTGAAGCAGTTCCGGGAAGGTGGCGAATTGCCTTTTGGCGTTTATACGACGCGACTGGCCGCTCTCAAGTTTGCGAAAGTCAGCTTGCAGGAAGAGGTCCAATATTGCGAGGCCGAGCTGAAAAAGCCTCAGACAGAAGAGGATACTCAGGAACTCCAAGAGGAGCTGGCGGAGAACCAGAGACTTCTGAAAGCTGCTGGAGCAATGGTGAAGCGCGAGCAAAACAAGAAGAAAAGAGGTTGACCAATGTTACCGATCGTCTCCCCCTCCGTAGTAACCAAACAACTTGCGTTCAATCGAGTAGGCGATAAACGCAAGGTTAGGGTTTCGTCCAACTTTTTGGATGTTATGGGGTTCAAGCCAGGTATGGGCATCGCCGTTGAGCCAGGGGAGGGGATGGGCGGTTTTTCGGTGATCCCAGCGACCGATGAACTACAGACACACCAGGTTTATCAGCGCCGGTATCAACCAAAGAGTCGCTCCAACAACCCGCTGGAAACCGTTATTGAGTTTTCTGGACAAGGGCTCATAGATAAGTGCTTCCCTCGCTATACAGAGCGTTTCCACGTCGAAATGCGAAAAGGCCGAGTAGTCTTCACTCCTGTCGCAAACAGAGCCTTTGCCATTGCGGATCGGTTCAGAAAAACCAGCCCTTTCCGTGCCTTTGTGGCATTGACTGGCGGGGTAGACATTCATGTTATGGAAGCGCTTGGCTGGAAGGCTGAGATTGTTTTGGAGCATCGTCCAGTTGAAGCCAGAGACAGAGCATCCGGGCGGAACCTGAGTGAAGTACATGCGCTCAATACGCTGGTGAACAGCTCCCCGCGTATCCTGCTGAATGAAGACATTCATCACCTGGAGCTGGATCGCCTTGGAGCCTTGCTGGCGGAGTGCCCACCAATTGGTTTGGCCCATTACTCGTTGGGGTGTGATGACCACTCAAACGCCAAAAGTCCAAGGGACAAAGAGCGTTCTCTTGAGGATCTCTCCACCATGCTCGACATGGTTTACCCGGCACTAAAACAGATCGAGGTCGTGAACCCTGCCGTCGTGCTGGTGGAAAACGTCCCGAACTTCAAAGCATCCGGAGCCGGGGCGATGATGGGAACGACACTGCGGCGGATGGGGTACTTCCTCACTGAGATGGTCTTGAACGGTCTGGATTTCGGCGCTTACCAGGGGCGAGAACGCTATTACATGGTGGCGTCGGTCTTCCCTGGGTTCGTTCCACCGAAACCTGAGCAGAGAGCTGGTGGACGATTGTGGCCGGTGATCGAGAAGCACCTCGGGGATTGTGCTGACGTCACAGTGTTGAAGTCAATTCAGGCCAGAGAGTCAACTTCTCGCAGGATGCCTGCGTTCTTGACGAGAGAAAGCACCAGTTGCCCGACCATCCTCAAGTCTCAGGATCGTGGGGTAAAGGATGCAGTGTACATCCAAGACGGTGGCCGCATTTACAAGCCATCGGTCGATCTGGTTCAGGAGTTGATGTCGATACCTGATAGCTTTGATGTTTCGTGGATGGCAAAAGAACAAGCGACAGAAACGCTTGGGCAGAGTGTGGATTACAGATTGCATTCAGCGGTCATGGCCGCAGTTCGGGATCACCTGAATGTGAATTGCGGTCGCCATACCGTGGTGCAGCACGGTATCAGAAGTAAGGAAGGTAGATAATGGCAGTCATTTACTACGGCGAGGGAACCCATGACGCCGGTTTCGTCGGGTTCCGTGTCGCACGAACAGTTGGGGTGGCGGATGATTACCGGCAGGAATACTTCTCCTTGAGAGAGTATTCCTACGCAACAGCTCACCGGCTGGCCTACAGCTTGGACCGAAAGTGGGAAGCTGAGGCAGAAGAGGTGAAGCGTCAGAATAAGACTTGTAAGCGGCGACGCAACTCCGGGCCAAACATCATTGCTGAGGGGCTGAGGGCTTATATCAGCATTGAGAACCGGAGCCGGATGGGGGTGAAGAGAACCTACTTCGCGCCTTGTTTTCTCGTCACAAAGCCAGGCTACGGCAATGGGGATATTGCTTTCAGGATTTCCACTCATGGCTACGCAGAAGCCTACGAAAAGGCGGTGGAAAAATATTGTGAGATCCATGATTTGACGGATGAGCAGTATGTTGAGTTGCTTGACCGTATGCCGAGTACAGAGGTGTTCACTGGATACCTGCTGAATGCTCTTTTAATGCGCGGCCATCGCGCTACAAAAGCTGAAATACTGAGTAAGCTGGGGGCTGAGAAGAATGAAGAGGACATTGCCAATGGCAAAGGGAAAAGCGGCCAGAACAGAGTGCGTTGCCCAGAGTATCGGTGGGCGCAATAACAGCGCCACCAGCTTTTGGGACCGTATTTTAACAGTTGAGGAGACGGCCACACTCATTGGCGTCAGGATCTCTGAGCTCAAAGACGCGGTGCGCTATCAGAAACTCCTGAAAGGGAAGGCAGCTCCAGAAGTACATTCGGTATCAGGAACTGGGAAACTGTTTTTTGATGGGCGATCCATTAAATCGTTCATAGAGGACTAACCGGTGGATCTGGATCAAAAGCAAGAACCGTGGATCAGCGTCAACGACAAGATGCCGGTCGTCGGTGTGCCTGTTCATTGCCAGCTTAAAGGATGTTGGTCGGGCAAAATTGTTGAGTACGACTTGATCCATGTTCAGGAAGATGATTGTTCGTGGCGAACGGCGGACGACAACTCGGAAGTCAGCTATGACTTCGATGTCATCACCTGGAGACCTATTTAGGTTTGGGAGTCTTGCATTATCCGGCGGTTATTGCCGTGAAAATACGGATGTTCAAACCATGTTTTATAGCAACACCTCCTTGGGGGCGGAATTATGTTTTTTGATAACAAAGTAGAATCTCACTCGCTCGTAATGGGAGCCAGCGGGAAGGGTAAATCGGTCTTGTCCGAACAAGTGCGGAAAAATGCGAGGCTGCGCGGTGATCTGCTGGTGGATACTGAAATGTACCGTGAAGGTCGAGGGTTGAAACCATACGAGCATGAGTACGCTCGTCGCTTAGTTCTGGGGCTAAGTGGACCGTTGCCGCGTGAACTGCGTGGGAAGCCGGTGACGGTTATCTCTGATGTGTCCAGGCCAAAAAAGGTAAAGCGTCAGCCAAAGCAATTTGTTAAGACCGTGAATGGCGTAACCCTTGAACGCCAATTGGTGGCCGATGCAAGAGATCAGTTGGAAATGCAAACAGGCGTCTGGCTCAAACAACCACAGCTCATCGAGCTGATGGAAGAGTCGGGCATAGACGAAACTCTGGCCGATTTTGGTGAGGCTGAAACACAGATCCGAGAAATGCTGGCGGATGCGTTGGCGATGAAACTGGTAGGACGCTCATGGCCCAAGTGTGGAGCCCTCTATAACGCGGCAGAAAAGTCCGACGTTAACTTCTCCTCCGAGCTTGATGCTGCGGCCAAAAAAGCTGGATACATGGTTCGCTAAATGGGATTTGGTGTGGACAAGATAGATCGGCAAAGTTGGCTCGTTAAATTCAGGCGAGCGAAGTGTCAGGACACTTTAGACACGATGAGGGATGCGGCCATTCGCAACTATGAAGGGAATATTCGTGTTATCGCGGATATTGTATTGGCCCATGAGGCGAGAGAGACAGAAATTGAAAAAGGGATGTTTTGTCGAATAGTTAGATAGTCTGATGGGCTATCAGGTGGTGATTATGAAAAAGAGAATACTTCATCTGCCCGTAAAAAAGATTTACTTCGATCAGATCAAATCTGGAGAAAAACCAGATGAATATCGCCTCGTTACAGACTACTGGATAAAAAGACTAGAGGGGCGCGAGTATGATGAAGTCCATGTTAAGTGTGGCTACCCAAAGGCTGGAGATATGTCCAGGATAGAGATTCGCCCTTGGCGTGGCTTCTCAAGGAGTGTTATAACGCACCCGCACTTTGGAGATTGTCCGGTTGAAGTATTCGCTATCCATGTGAATTGAATGGTGTATGACAACTGTGCTTGGTAGGAAAATCAGGTATCAAAAGAAATTGGGTTATTAAAAATTAGGGGCCATCGGCCCCTTAATTGTTTTAGTCTGTGAACATTGAACAATCGAGGTGGGATAGTGCTTGTTCGTAGCTGTCTTTGTTGTTCGTCTTACGTAGTTCCACCAGCTCAACAATCACTGGACTTAAAGCCAGAGATTGAGGCTCCCAGACGCGCTTGCATTTGACCGCCATGTTGGCATTTACGTCTGTAACAACGTAGAGAAACTCAGGCGCTTCTTTCAATGTCCCCAGGCCCTTTGCCATATCCACAGCCTCAGAGTTCTTATAGCTTCGAGTAAAGCTCAGCTCGTCTTGGGGAATGTAGCTGGCAGTCGCCGCAGCCAAACCTGACACCATGCCTTTACCTGCGCTTTTTGCAATGGCCGAGCTGGTAGCTAAAGTTGGCATTACGGCCTGCCCCATTTGGCTGGCGGATGCCGCCGCCAAGCCTGAGGCGATGTTCTTCCCTGCATCTTCGGCAGTGGCTGAGCTGGTGGTGAGCATCGCAGTTAAAATGATTGTTCCAAACATACTTAATTCCTCTATCAATCCATAAAGTCCGACTTTTTGAAGGGCATAGTGCCTTTGCAATCGGGATAGGCGGTGCAGCCCCAGAACTTAGAAGCTCGCTTCTTGCCGGGCGCTTTTCCTTTCCTGAGACGCATCGGGCTACCGCAATCTGGGCAGTCTGGACAATCCTCAGCCGCGATACGCTTCTCGGGTTTCCCTCGGTTGTCTGGGAACGTCTTCTTGCAAGCCTCGTTCTGGCAGCCCCAGAAAAATCCGTTCTTCCCTTTGATCCGGTGCATCTCTCCACCGCAGTTGAAGCATTCGTGTGAAGGCGGCTTAGCGCCCTCGAAGGCTTTAGCCATCGCGCCACCTTCTTTGGTCAGAACCGGTGCGGGCACTTTGAGCTGCTCAACCATTTGGCAGATCCAGGTGGAAATCTGCTTCATGAAGACAGACATATTCCCGGAGCCGGAGGCGACTTTCTCAAGCTCCTGCTCCCAAGCCGCAGTCATGCCGGGTGATTTGATGGCTGGTGGAAGCACTGCGATAAGCGCATGAGCCTTATCAGTTGCAAGCAGTACCTTTTTCTGACGTTTGAAGTAGCCTTTATCAACAGCGCCCTGGATGATGCTTGCGCGTGTTGCTGGAGTGCCTAAACCGGCTGTGTCTTTGAGAATTTGCTTGAACTTCTCCTCAGTCACGAACCGGGCAATGTTCTCCATCGCGGCAAGCAATGTGGCTTCGGTGAAGTGCGGTGCTGGCCGCGTCATTTTGTTTGCCAGCTCGGCACCATTAAGCAAAGCGGGTTCGCCCTGGCTAACCCTGGGGAGCTTCTCTTGTTCAACCGGCGCGTCGGTGTCTTCCCCCTCGTCCTTGGGACTGCTTTCACTATCAGAAGCAAACAAAACCTTCCAGCCTTGTTTGGCAGGTGTCTTACCAGAGGCCGCAAAGAGGTGACGCCCACACTGCACCTCGATGGAGGTTTTGGTGAACTCGAACTCGCTGTAGAACTGCGCGATGTAGAAACGACGGATGGCGTCGTAAAGATTGAACTCGATCTCAGACATGGCACTGATGTCTGTTCTGGCCGGTGTTGGAATGATCGCGTGGTGCGCGGTCACTTTGGCGTCATTGAATACCCTGGCCTTGCGATGAGGATCTGCGCCAGCCACCAGCCCAGAGACGTTCTGATCGGACAAAATGAGCGCCTGGAGAATGTCCGGAATGTCTTCCTTTTGGCTCTCGGGTAGATAACGACTATCAGTACGAGGGTAGGTGGTCGCTTTGTGCGTCTCGTACAGAGCTTGAGCTGCATCCAGTACCTGCTGAGCGGTGTATCCCCATCGTTTGCTTGCGTATTGTTGCAGCGACGTTAGATCGAAGGGGAGGGGGGCTGACTCTTTACCTGGTTTGGTTTCTGCTTTGCTGATAACAGCATTGGCACCATTGACCTGGGAGGCTACCTGCTCGGCATAGGCCTTATTGACGCACCGGCCTTGCTCGTCACTGCACTCTTCTGGTGGTATCCATTGGGCGGCAAACTGTCCATTCTGTACGGACACGTTCACACCCAGAGTCCAGTATGGTGAGGGGGTGAAACCGGCGATCTCTCGGTCCCGTTGACAAACAAGAGCGACGGTTGGGGTGATAACCCTGCCAACGTGAAGAGTGTGGTTGAAGCCGACATCTCGGGCCAGCACTGTGTAGAGGCGGCTCACGTTCATGCCTACCAACCAGTCAGCGCGTTGCCGTGCCAATGCGGCGTAGTAGAGTGAGACCGTATCCTTGCCATCCTTTACGTTGTTCAGCGCTTTCTTGATGCTTGACTCATCGAGAGCCGTCAAACAAACCCGGCGAATAGGGCCAGAGTAGCGGAATCGATCCAGAAGCGAACGGGCGATAGCCTCACCTTCTCGGTCGTAGTCCGTTGAGATGTAGATGGTGCTCGCCTTTTTGACCAGTCCCTCAACAATTTTGTACTGTTTGAACGCACTCTTGCGAACGTTGTACCGCCATGACTCTGGTGCAATAGGGAGGGTCTCCAGTGACCATGACTTGTAGCGTTCGTCATAATCGTCTGGCATATACAATTCCAGCAGGTGGCCGAACGCCCACGTAATAACGCGGTTTCCTCCATCATGGAGAAATCCATCACCTCGTTGGGAGGCCTTCATTACGCCAGCCAAATCTTTGGCCTGAGAAGGCTTCTCGCAGATATAAAGGTCCATTAAGCAGCTCCTCTCATCTTTGATTCCAGATTCGCCAGCTCAGCCCAGCTTTGGGCCAGACCTTTGACTTCGGGGTAGTCTCTGGAGAGGTTTTCGAGGACTCCAGAAATGACATAGGCCGCTTCGCGGGAATTACCCCTCGAACCGGCCTCCTGGAGCATGATTGATAAAGCGTCGAAGAGCTCAGCCTTACGGCTTGGCTCTGTCTGGTTTCTTATTTCAGAGCTTTGCATGGGTTCACCACTGAATAGGGACGCACGGACTCGCGCACAATGCGGCGATCTGCGTCAGTTACAGCCTGGCTGGTGCAAAAGTGCGTCCAGGCATTCAGATAATCTTGATAGGTGTGGGTAGGTGGTATGCAGCCGGTTACAACATCCTTGGGGATGTTTGTAGTCCCCTCGGCTTCCACAAAGCGCCAATCGTGCTCGTCCATACCTTTGCCGCCATCGCAATAGCGTTCCCAGCGTGACAACTCGTACAGCGAGTAGCCTTTGCCTTTATTCATGGACTTGAAGGTATTGATGGCTTCGTTCACATCCCCGTGCTGCTTGATCCCTGCTGGAGTTTTATCTGAACCAGCGGAGTCATCTTTGACCTTGTTCATCGTTGCGCTGACATTACCGTCGCCCAGCACATGGATATAACCAGGTTGACGTAATGCAGCACCACCGCGCCCCATGTTGTCCCATGCCATCGACAGTTCCCGGCTAACTCGGGCAGGTTTGTCATTTTCGGCAGGGGCAGTCTGGGGCTGAGGCTTTTGCTCGGGGGCGTTAGAGGCACACCCGGCCAGAATTGCCACTCCCAGAATTGCTATCAGTTGTCTCATCGTGTCGTTCCTCATCAAAAATTGTCGATGAGCCCATTCTAAAAGGGGGGGGATGGAAAGCTGGTTTCTCAAACTGCCCAAATTGGACAGATAGGCGTGTGTGCGATCTAAAGGTGTTTTGAGAGCATGTAGCGACGAGAAATACGATAGGAATATGGTCAACCTACATGCTGAAAGCCCTTAACAAGTTATTTGGTGGGCGAAGTGGAGTGATCGAGACCGCGCCGAGCGCCAGAGTGTTGCCGCTTAAAGACGTGGAAGATGAAGAAATCCCTCGATACCCACCTTTTGCCAAGGGCCTGCCAGTGGCCCCACTAGACAAGATACTGGCAACCCAAGCTGAACTGATTGAGAAAGTGCGGAACTCTCTCGGTTTCACTGTGGACGACTTCAACCGGCTTGTTTTGCCGGTGATCCAGCGGTATGCCGCGTTTGTTCACCTGTTGCCAGCTTCCGAATCACACCACCACCGTGGCGCTGGTGGTCTGTTCCGACATGGGCTTGAAGTGGCCTTCTGGGCAGCTCAGGCATCTGAGTCAGTTATCTTTTCCATCGAGGGGACGCCTCGGGAACGCCGTGACAATGAGCCGCGTTGGAGACTGGCGAGCTGTTTCTCTGGGCTGCTGCATGATGTGGGTAAACCGCTCTCGGATGTGTCCATTACGGACAAAGACGGGTCAATCACATGGAACCCGTATTCGGAGTCACTTCATGACTGGGCACACCGTCACGAAATCGACCGTTACTTTATCCGGTGGCGCGACAAGCGACACAAAAGACATGAGCAATTCTCGCTGCTGGCGGTGGATCGAATTATTCCGGCTGAGACTCGGGAGTTTCTGTCCAAGTCTGGCCCGTCCATCATGGAAGCGATGCTGGAAGCTATCTCAGGAACCAGCGTCAATCAGCCTGTGACCAAGCTGATGCTTCGCGCTGACCAAGAGAGCGTCTCACGGGACCTTCGCCAGAGTCGTCTCGATGTGGACGAGTTCTCCTATGGTGTGCCCGTCGAGCGTTACGTGTTCGATGCCATCCGCCGCCTGGTTAAAACCGGAAAATGGAAGGTCAATGAGCCAGGCGCGAAAGTCTGGCACCTCAACCAAGGTGTATTCATTGCCTGGAAACAGCTTGGGGACCTTTATGACTTGATCAGCCACGACAAGATCCCCGGTATCCCACGAGACCCTGACACACTGGCCGACATTCTCATCGAACGTGGTTTTGCTGTACCAAACACGGTGCAGGAGAAGGGTGAACGTGCGTACTACCGCTACTGGGAAGTTTTGCCTGAGATGCTCCAGGAGGCGGCGGGTTCGGTGAAGATCTTGATGCTCCGACTCGAATCAAACGACCTGGTGTTTACGACTGAGCCTCCTGCGGCTGTTGCTGCGGAAGTTGTTGGTGATGTTGAGGACGCTGAGATTGAGTTCGTTGATCCTGAGGAAGCCGATGACGGTGACGACCAAGAGGAAGGTGAAGCAGCTCTGAACGATGACATGTTGGCCGCAGAGCAGGAAGCAGAGAAAGCTCTAGCTGGCCTTGGCTTTGGTGATGCGATGGAGATGCTGAAAAGCACCTCCGATGCTGTCGAGGAGAAGCCAGAGCAAAAAGATGCGGGACCAACGGAATCATCTAAGCCTGACGCTGGCAAGAAGGGTAAGCCGCAGAGCAAACCGGGCAAAGCAAAACCGAAGAGTGATACGGAGAAACAACCCCATAAACCAGAGGCAAAAGAGGATCTGTCCCCTCAGGACATTGCCAAAAACGCACCACCTTTGGCAAACGACAATCCGTTACAAGCACTCAAGGATGTTGGGGGTGGACTGGGGGACATCGACTTCCCGTTTGACGCATTCAACGCATCGGCAGAGACAACCAGCACTGACGCAACAAACTCAGAAATCCCAGATGTGGCAATGCCCGGAAAGCAAGAGGAGCAGCCAAAACAGGACTTCGTTCCACAAGAACAAAACTCCCTGCAGGGCGATGACTTTCCAATGTTCGGTGGTTCTGATGAACCGCCATCATGGGCGATTGAGCCGCTCCCTATGCTGACTGACGCACCAGAACAACCAACGCACACGCCAGAAATGCCGCATACGGACAACGTTAATCAGCATGAGAAGGACGCAAAGACCTTGCTCGTTGAGATGTTGTCTGGATACGGGGAAGCATCGGCGTTGCTTGAACAAGCGATCATGCCTGTTTTGGAAGGTAAAACGACGCTGGGCGAAGTCCTATGCCTGATGAAGGGGCAAGCCGTCATTTTGTACCCGGATGGCGCTCGGTCGCTGGGTGCGCCGTCAGAGGTTCTCTCGAAGCTGTCCCACGCCAACGCGATTGTTCCGGACCCGATTATGCCAGGTCGCAAAGTTCGTGATTTCAGCGGAGTGAAGGCAATTGTACTGGCGGAGCAGCTTTCAGATGCAGTCGTGGCGGCCATTAAGGATGCCGAGGCGTCAATGGGTGGATACCAGGATGCCTTTGAGCTCGTCTCTCCCCCTGGCTTGGATGCAAGCAAAAATAAGTCTGCACCGAAACAACAAAGCCGAAAAAAGGCGCAGCAGCAGAAGCCTGAGGTTAATGCCGGTAAAGCCTCGCCTGAACAAAAGGCGAAAGGTAAGGACTCCCAGCCACAGCCGAAGGAGAAGAAGGTCGATGTTACTTCTCCGGTTGAAGAGCAACAGCGCAAGCCGGTCCAAGAAAAACAGAACGTGGCTCGCCTTCCTAAGCGGGAGGCTCAACCGGTGGCTCCTGAGCCCAAAGTTGAGCGTGAGAAGGAATTGGGACACGTCGAGGTGCGAGAAAGGGAAGATCCAGAGGTTAGGGAGTTTGAGCCGCCTAAGGCGAAAACAAACCCGAAAGACATCAACGCGGAAGATTTCTTGCCGTCTGGTGTTACGCCTCAGAAAGCACTCCAGATGCTCAAGGACATGATCCAAAAACGCTCGGGCCGATGGCTCGTGACACCTGTCCTGGAAGAGGATGGCTGCTTAGTAACCAGTGACAAAGCCTTCGACATGATTGCCGGTGAAAACATCGGCATCAGCAAACACATCCTCTGCGGGATGCTGAGCCGGGCACAGAGACGCCCTTTGCTCAAGAAACGTCAGGGAAAATTGTATTTAGAGGTAAATGAAACATGACAATGAGTTATGACCCGCTCGCCTACGAGATGCCGTGGCGGCCCAACTATGAAAAAAATGCTGTAGCAGGCTGGCTTGCCGCCTCCGGCGCGGCTTTGGCCGTAGAGCAAGTCAGCACGATGCCGCCGGAGCCATTCTATTGGATGACGGGGATCTGTGGCGTGATGGCGATGGCTCGTTTGCCCAAGGCTATCAAACTTCACCTGCTCCAAAAGCATTTGAAGGGGCGTGATCTGGAGTTTATTTCCATTGCGGAGCTCCAAAAGTACATCAAGGACACGCCGGACGATATGTGGCTTGGTAGTGGGTTCCTGTGGGAAAACCGCCATGCCCAGCGCGTGTTTGAGATCCTGAAACGCGACTGGACTTCCATCGTAGGGAGAGAGTCCACGGTCAAAAAGGTTGTCCGGAAGATACAGGGTAAGAAAAAGGAGCTGCCAATCGGCCAGCCCTGGATTCACGGGGTAGAGCCCAAAGAAGAGAAGCTGATGCAGCCACTCAAGCACACTGAGGGGCATTCGCTGATCGTTGGGACCACCGGCTCGGGCAAGACCCGTATGTTCGACATCCTGATTTCACAGGCCATTCTGCGTGGGGAAGCCGTGATCATCATAGACCCGAAAGGGGATAAGGAGATGCGGGACAATGCCCGACGTGCCTGTGAAGCTATGGGGCAGCCGGAAAGATTCGTCTCATTTCATCCAGCATTCCCGGAAGAGTCGGTGCGTATCGACCCTCTGCGTAACTTCACCCGCGTGACTGAAATCGCAAGTCGTTTGGCAGCGTTGATCCCGTCCGAAGCAGGGGCCGACCCGTTCAAATCATTTGGATGGCAGGCACTGAACAACATCGCTCAGGGCTTGGTCATCACTCATGATCGTCCCAACCTGACAAAGCTCCGCCGATTCCTTGAAGGTGGCGCTGCTGGCTTGGTCATCAAGGCCGTTCAGGCTTACTCAGAGCGAGTTATGCCCGACTGGGAGGCAGAAGCAGCGGCTTACTTGGAAAAAGCCAAAAACGGTTCGCGTGAGAAGATCGCTTTCGCGTTGATGAAGTTCTACTACGACATCATCCAACCTGAGCACCCGAACTCTGACCTGGAAGGCTTGCTGTCGATGTTCCAGCACGACCAAACCCACTTCTCCAAGATGGTGGCGAACCTCCTGCCGATCATGAATATGCTGACGTCCGGGGAGCTAGGCCCTCTGCTGTCTCCAGACTCATCTGATCTGAGCGACGAACGCCAGATCACCGATTCCGCAAAAATCATCAACAACGCTCAAGTTGCTTATCTGGGGCTCGACTCCCTGACCGACAACATGGTTGGTAGTGCTATGGGGTCCATCTTCCTGTCAGACCTGACAGCGGTTGCCGGTGACAGATACAACTACGGCGTCAACAACAGACCCGTAAATATCTTTGTTGATGAGGCTGCCGAGGTGATCAACGACCCGTTCATCCAGCTCCTGAACAAAGGTCGCGGTGCGAAACTTCGTCTTTTCGTTGCAACTCAGACTTTTGCTGACTTCGCAGCTCGACTGGGTAGCAAAGACAAAGCGCTCCAGGTGTTGGGGAACATCAACAACACGTTTGCTCTGCGTATCGTCGATGGTGAAACCCAGGAGTATATCGCGGATAACCTGCCGAAGACCCGGCTCAAGTACGTCATGCGGACTCAAGGCCAGAACTCGGATGGCAAGGAGCCCATTATGCACGGAGGCAACCAAGGCGAGCGTTTGATGGAGGAGGAAGCTGATCTGTTCCCAGCCCAGTTATTGGGAATGCTTCCGAACCTGGAATACATAGCCAAAATTTCAGGCGGAACAATCGTAAAAGGCCGTCTGCCCATATTGACCCAGTAAGAGCAGAGCTATGTGTGACAAGAAGTATAGAGATTACGAGGTAGCCATCATGGTCGATGTGAACCCTTTCGACAGGGTTATGAATGAATTGAAAAGTCGTGGCCGCAAGAACGCTCACATCCTGAGCATCCTCCAATTCGACTGGCCTGCATCGGAGGCCATCATCGAGAAGCTGAGCTGCTACATCACAGACGGGATTAAGGCTAATCAGGAGCCTGTGATTTACCCGATCATTGAAGAAGCTCTGCATCGCTACAGCCAGCTCGTGTTTCATGAGCAGAGAGAGAAATATGAAGACCCGGCCAGAATTGGGGCATTTCTGGAAACCCTGATCACCGAAACCTGCCGGGCGTTGGAAGTGCAAATTGTCGATAGTGGCGGTGATTCATGGTCTGTCGATTCAGGAGAGTCGTTCTCACTGTGGCTTTCTTCCCATCCAGGAGAACTATCCATTAACCCGCAGCCCCATGAGGATGAGACCTCTTTGCGTGGCTTGCTGTATGAGCTCATCACCTGTGAGAGCGTGAAAACTGTTTTAAGGAGAACCGACTATGAAGAAGCCGTGGTTGCTGGTCGCATGGCTGCTGGTTATTGAGTTGCTGGCAATATTGCTGCTGATCCCTGGCGACTGGACAGACAGAGCCATCAAAAGGGAATCCGTGCTGGTGGAACAGAGTCTTGGTGTCGAAGCAAGAGACTGGATACAGAACAAAGCATCTACCTGGTTCAGGTCGAGCGTTATTGATTCAGGCTTCTATGAGGGGATGTACCAAACGCTGATCCCATCAGAAGAGGAGCGCCAGAAGTCCAAGGGGATGCAGGATATGGGCAAGGGCTGGTTTGTGTGGGTCAAAGGCCGCATGGAAGCCTTTGTCAACGTCATTTACCAGTTCTACACACGGTTGGCGCTGTTAGCCGCGTGGGCTCCCTATATGCTGATCCTGTTCGTACCTGCGGTATATGACGGGATGATGACATGGCGAATTAAGCGGACCAACTTCGATTATGCGAGTCCGGTTCTCCATCGTTATAGCGTTCGCGGAACGATGTACCTGATGGCCGGATTGTTCATCGCGTTCTTCATCCCCATAGCGCTCGATCCGGTTGTCATCCCGATGACAATGATGACGTGCTGTGTCCTGGTTGGCCTGACGTTCGGCAACCTCCAGAAACGGGTATAGGGAGGGAGGATGAGCTACTCCGTTATAAATCAAGATGGGGTGCATCTGTGCGACATCCCATTGAACGTCTACCAGGTGATACGTCGCCAATCCTTGTCTGCGTTGTGGCTTTACTGGGCGCAGAGCTTGAATTTGGTGAAGGTGCTCATTGCTTGCGTCGGAAAGATGATCTTTGTGATGCCGGTAATGTGGTTCTGGGTGCTGGTGGTGTGCCGCTTGGTTGAACCAGAACGTATCTCAGACGTGCCAGGACTTATCTCTCCGGACGTGATCGGGTGGGCCGCTGGTGCGGCCATCACCCTCATTATCTATTCCGTTTTTACACGCCCAGCTTTGTACGGATACCACAACTTTTTCAAGCAGCATATTTGCTCAAGAGTAAAGCAAGTAACGCCGGAACTCAGAACAGTCACTGGGCCACTGTTCTTTTACCGAAACGAAATTGGAACGATATAGAGAGGAACCATGAAAGTAACCAATAAACTCAAACTGCTGGCACTGGGGCTGTGTATGGCCGGTACTGCCATCGCGGCTCCTGATGTGCTCAATGACGACGCAAAGCTCAAGAACCTTGAGAAGGTGTGTCCCGACTGTAAGATGGTGGCAAAAGATGTACTCAATCTGCGGGTTGAAAACTGCCAGCTCAAAGACACTTCCAGTGCAATGATGATTGGCACCATGCAAAATGACCCTATGTTTTCGTTTATGCTGGCAGTACACACAGCGGCAGGCTCGGAGGCATACAAAACGGTAGTTGGTGCCGCTGGCAACCATGTTGACTGTGAAAACCCGTTGAACTGGATCAAGCTGACCCAGCAAGCGATTAAAGGAGGCAAAGTCTAATGCGTAAGAGAGATTTCTTTTTTGGAGAGGTGTATGAGGGGGGTGCAGGAGCCACTCTACGACTGAGTGATATGGAACCATTGGCAAGAAAAGTGTCGGCAGAGTTCTTCACTGCACAACTGAACCGTATGCTGAAAGAGCATGACGGTCAGTTGACGCTCAGCGATGGAACGTCGTACCCCAGCTTTTGGAGCTTCATCGACAAGGTTGTTCCAGAGCAGGTTGGTTTCGTGGAGATCTACGCTCGGCAGGATGTTAACGATAATGTTGAAGCGACACTGGCGTGTGACATCGTTTTGGTAAATGGTGTGATCACCGTTAAACCTCACTGGTGTGCTTACAAAGACATCAGGGCTGACGAAGTGATTTCCACCTTACTGGTGCCTTTGCATTTGAAGGCTCTCCAGGGTAAGGCTTACATTCGCTGGGATGATGGTGAAACCGAACCTCTGTTACAAAACGACGACTATCAGGCTGAACTTGAAAATGTGTTTAGTGTTTCCAAGTACCCATCAGCCATGAGCTGGGGCGATACAGCAGACCAGAAGGTTAAGCAGTACAAGATGGACCTTGAGTGCGCCACAGATGTTGGTTGTCGAGGTGTCTCATCAGAGCAAGCATGGGATGCTTATCGAGAACTCCGTTACAATAGAACAGTGTGAAACAAGCGGCCATTGGCCGCTTTGAACTTTCACATGTGAAAGTTTTTCGCCTCCCGCTCTTATCATCTCCTCGAATAAACCTCCATAAAGTGCCCAAAATGGGCCGTAACAGCACTGTTCCTAGATTGATCAATTAAGAGACGATTACTCCGTGATGACGACAAGTTATTTGGAGGGTCTATGTCCGCACAAGCTCACGTCAGAGAAAGCGAAAGCTCATCTGGTTCATTCATCTCCTGGCAGTTCCTTGTCTGGCAGGTGATGTTCGTTATAGGTGTTGTTGCAGGGATGAACCTGGAACACGCATTCAATTTTCTAGGTTAATGGGAGGAAGTGTGAACCTTAATAAACAATTTTTCTGGTTTTTGATGAACGCGGTGCTGATGTGCATCTTCATCGTTCCAGTGGCCGTCGCGTTTTGGCTGTCTGCTTTTGCGGCAGGTTTTGACTGGAGTCAGTGGGTTAAGTTGGCTGCTGATACGGCCAACAGAGCTGCAAGTGACCCGGCCAAGGCTCTGGGCACGGTTCAGACCTACTGGGGCATTCTCAGCTTCTTCCTGCTGGCGGCGTACAGTCTGATGTTCAAGTTTAAAGCCAATGCTAACAAGGAAGTGAAAACTCTGGGGGTGGCCCGACCAGCCAATGAAGTTAGCGTTGCGGCTTCGGAAAAACATTCGGAAGCGGTTCCTCAAAATCAATAACCGATCCAGTAAACGCAAAAAAGGCGGCTTAGGCCGCCTTTTTTTATTTGTCGCTGGAAGTGCCCGAAAAGGGCGCGAAGCCGTGGCAGAAAATCAGTGACCCTGAATGAGAATACAGGCCACTAGGAAAAGAAGAGGGTTGCTATGAAGCCTGTAAAGATACCGCGCCGGGTCGATGAGCCCCCGCATCTGCTGTTGTGGAGCGCAGATGAGTTGGCCCCGATGCTTTTGGGGCTAACGATAGGGGTCATCATCGGTAAGGCCCTGATCTGCTTTCTGGGGGGGTTACTTGTAACCAACCTTTATCGCCGATTCAGGGATAACCATCCGGATGGATACCTGCTCCACATGATCTACTGGGCCGGGTTCATCATGACCAAGGCCAAATCTCTCAAGAATCCGTTTGTCCGGAGGTATTTGCCTTGAACCTGAAAAAGTATCTCAAGACCTGGGAAGGGACCCAAACAGAAAATAAGTGGGGACGAATCTTCCAGGGTGGTCTTATTGCTATCGTTTTCCTGCTGGTGGTCCAAGTATTCAGCAAGGAAACCATCGTCACTATCCAGCCTTTCACGCTCACGGAAGAAGCCTGGGTGACGAAAAATAACGCCTCTCAGTCCTATAAAGAGGCTTGGGGTTTCGCTTTTGCTCAGCTCCTTGGCAATGTGACGCCAGGAACCGTTGACTTTGTGAAAGAACGGATCACCCCGCTTCTCTCCCCGAGCATCTATCAGGACGTGATTGATGCCATCGAAATTCAAGCTCAACAGATCAAGAACGACCGCGTAACCATGCGGTTTGAGCCGCGTTTTGTTGAGTACGAGCCCAAGAGCGACAAGGTGTTTGTCTACGGATATTCCTACGTCAAAGGGGCTTCTTCTAACGAAGAGCGTAGCGAACGCTCCTACGAGTTCGCCATCAAGATTTCAAACTACGCGCCCGTGCTGGACTACATCGACACCTATGTAGGAAAGCCACGCACCAAAACTGTTTTGGAGCAACTCCAGCGCAAAGAAGAAAACCGGAGAAAGCATGAAGAACAACGCTAAACTTTCGCTCCTGGCGCTGTCCTTGGCGCTTGGAACTTCAATGGCCTATGCCTCGGATGACATTCCTGTTGTCCCGGCCAGTGTTATGAAAAAGGATGTTCCTGCCCCTGTGACGTCAGGACAAAGCTCCCATGAGGTTGTGGGCAGCATGAATGAAAACCCCTTACTGACGATGAAGCCGGGGGTTAACCAGATCATCCCGATAGCCGTTGGTCATCCGAACCGAATCGTCACGCCTTTCAGCAATCCTGAGATCGTTTCAACATCTCTGACCGGGGCGACGGATAACGGCCAGTGTGGTGAGGTCTGCATCAAAGAGAATGTGGTCTATGTCGCCACGGATAAGCAGTATCCGGTGACTATGTTCATTACTGAAAAAGGCTCGGAAGCCCAAGCTCTCAGCCTGACGATGGTTCCCCGTCGTATTCCGCCCAGAGAAGTCTTTCTCAAGCTCGATGGTGGTGTAGGTATCACTGGTGCTTTTGCCAATACCAAGGCTGAGACCTGGGAACAGAGCCAGCCTTATGTCGAAACCATCCGGTCAGTATTCCGAAAGATTGCTCTTGGTGAAGTCCCTCAAGGTTACACGTTGAACCGCATCCCTGCTGGTGCTGCGGTGCCGAGCTGCGCTCATCCTGGGGTAAAGGTGGATTTTAGCAAGGGGCAATACATGATGGGCCACCACCTTAACGTGTTCATCGGTGTCGCCCTGAACGTCTCTGATCAGCCTATTGAGTTCAAAGAGGCGTTGTGTGGGAGCTGGGATGTGGCTGCGGTGACTACGTGGCCGCTTAACGTGCTTGAGCCCGGCCAGAAGACGGAGATCTATGTGGCGAAGAAGCAGAAGCGTGGTCTCGCACCAACGTCTAAGCGTCCATCGCTGCTGGGAGGTGCCCAATGATTAAGCGATTTTGGACACAGTTAGACCCCAACAAGAAGCGTTGGGTGTCTATCGCTGGCGGCGTCTTCGTTCTTTTTGCGGTCGTGACAATGTTCTCTGGTGAACCCAAGAAAGAAGAGAAGCGCGGTCGCCAAGAAACCATCAAGCACGTTCTCACAGACAAAAACACCCGTGAGATCGGGATAGATTCGTTGTCTGCCGATGTGAAGATGGTGTCTCGTGAAAACTCCGACCTGAAAAAGGAGCTGGAACGAGTCAAGAAAGAGCTGGAGGAAACCAAAACCACTGCCGGGAAATCCAGTGATGTTGGCCGTGAGATGACCCGCCTTCGTCAAGATTTGGACCGCCTGACCCAGAAGAACATGGAATTGGCTAAGAAAGTCGAAACCGGCGCTGCTGGTGGAAAAACATCCTCTTCATCAGAGGATGCCAGAGCCGATGTTAATGGTGCATCTGGTGGTGATGGTCAGTTCATGGAGAAAAAGCTCGACTACAAAGATCCAGCATCCTTTTTTCGGGACGCACCGCTTCCTGACTCGAAGGGTGGGGCTCCTGCAACTGGCAAGGGAGACGGTCGTGATGCAACTAAACCAGGCATCCAAATAGTGAGCTACTCGCAGAAAGCGCCAGAAGTTGAAGAGAAGGACAACAAGGATGATGAGTCTATCTACCTACCTTCTGGCTCCATCCTGACAGGGGTGCTCATCAACGGTATGGACGCACCAACATCTCAAGGTGCTCGTCGAGATCCGTTCCCTTCGACCCTCAGGATTCAGAAAGAGGCTATTTTGCCTAACCGCTTCCGTGCGGATGTTCGTGAGTGCTTCCTGATTGTTTCAGGCTATGGAGATCTCAGTTCAGAGCGAGCGTACCTGCGTGGCGAGACCTTCTCGTGCGTTCGGGATGATGGGGGGGTCATAGAAGCGAAGCTGGATTCCTATGCAGTGGGTGAAGACGGTAAGGCCGGTGTCCGTGGTCGCGTCGTATCGAAGCAGGGGCAAATCATCGCCAAGAGCTTGATGGCAGGCTTCCTTGGTGGCGTTTCCGAAGCCTTTGACGTCAATCCTGTGCCGGTCGTCAGCACTAACCCTGGCTCAAATACCCAGTACCAGTCTGTGTTCTCCGACCAGATGTTGCAGGGAGCAGCAGTGAAGGGGGCCAGTAAGGCGCTAGATCGCATCGCTCAGTTCTATATCGACATGGCCGAAGGCATCTTCCCCGTTATCGAGGTCGATGCTGGCCGTCAGGTAGACATCATCGTGACCAAAGGAACCAAGCTACAAATTCGTTCCACCGGGGGAACCAAGAAATGAAAAATTTGAACATTTTGACCAGAAAGGGCAGTTCCAGAGGCGAGGCTCAAAAGGAACAGGCAGTAAGATCCGCAAAGATGTTGGGGGTGGGTGCAGCGCTACTTATTTTGTCGGGCTGTTCGACGTTCAACATCGGCAAGGATGAGTATAGCTGTCCGGGAATGCCGAATGGTGTTCAGTGTATGTCAGCGCGAGACGTTTACGCCGCAACCAATGACGGAAATGTCCCGCGCCCAATGAAACCAGAGGAAGTCGAGGCCAAAGCGGAAGCGGATGGCGAAGGTTCCTCAAACGTTTCAGCGAACTCATCTAGCTCCGGAGACCCGGTGATTGACAACTATGTCGCACCGCGTCTTCCGGATCGCCCGATTCCAATTCGTACACCAGCACAGGTTATGCGGATTTGGGTAGCTCCCTGGGAGGACACCAATGGTGATCTCATCGTGACAGGGTATGTCTATACCGAAATCGAACCGCGCAGGTGGGTGATTGGGGATGGCACACCGCAAAGTGAGCCAGTTTTGAGACCGCTGCAAACGGTACAACACGAACCGAAGTCTGAAACAACCAAATAGGAGATGTTCTTGATGAACGCAAATCAGTTGGCGAATGCCTCAAGTAAAAACAACGCACTCTTCCTCTTCCTGGGGTTGATGGTGGTAGCCTTCCTGCTCGTGCCGGATCAGGCCCACGCTGGTACTGGTGGTACAGCGTTTGACGACGTATGGGTAACTCTCAAGGATTGGACCCAAGGTACTTTGGGTCGAATCGTTGCGGGTGCGATGATCCTGGTCGGTGTTGTTGGTGGTATCGCTCGCCAGAGCCTCATGGCTTTCGCTATGGGTATCGGTGGCGGTATGGGCCTGTACAACTCCCCGACCGTAGTGGAATCCATCATGTCTGCTACTCTGGAACATGCAGAGAAGGTCATCCCGGCTGTTGTGCAACTCAGCAATGGCCTGGGGGTGTAAAAGACACCTTGCCGTTAATCAACGGGTGATAGGGGCAGCCTAAAAGCTGCCCTTATTTTTTGGCAAAAAGTCCAGTCATAACAAATTCCAACTATTTCCTTATTTGCTCAAAAAGGGCACTTCCACAGCCCATGTTTATGCACTCCCTCCCGTAACCTCCAGCATTGGGTTCTTGTAACTCAAAACGAATGGAGAATGCGATGATCAATTTCAAGCCTAAAATTCCGGCGATGCTTGGGGCTCTGGCGGTTCTTACCGCTGGTGCTGCTCATGCAGAGCTGCTGGAATACACCTTTAAGGCTCCAGATGGTACGCAACGGTCTCTGACTCCGAATGCCAACTATGCCAACCCAACGGGCAATATCTCGTTTGCCTTGAGTGCCGGTATCGACCGAAAGGTAAAGATTTCGGTGATTCGGTCGGATGGAACAGTGGTTTCGACAGCGACCAGCCACCTTCTTGGGGCTACTGATCGCATCACAGTGGGTGGAAAATCCTACTATGGTGCGGAACTTCAACTACCGGCTCCTTCCGAGGGAGTCTACAAACTAAGGGCCGAAATACTGGCGTCAGACGGAAGTTCCGTTCAGACTGATGAATACCCGCTTCAAGTCGATACGACAGCGCCAAGTTTGGCAAACGTGACAGTAAAAGGGGAATGGAACCGGGCGCTTTCTGATGGAACGCTACTGCGAGGTCCTAACCGATTTTCAGGTATAGATGTGTCTGCATCTGATGCCGGTTCTTCGGTTTCCTCTATACAGGCGTATGCTGTAGATAGCAAAGGCAAGAGGAGTCCTGTTGTCTCGGTTAATTACGCCAACGGCCAAGGCCAGTTGTTGAACTGGAGCACTGTGTTCCCTAATGGGGAGGATCTATATACGCTTCATTTCGAGGCCCTGGATAAAGCAGGGAACAAAGGGTCAATAGCCTATCCTATTGCTTGGGATTCAGTAGGTGCAAAGTCTGGAGAGAATCCTGAGCCAGTAGCAGTGTATGACCCTAAGAACCCGCAGGCCTCAACTTTTAAGGTTAATGGTCAGGCCCTATCAGGTTTTGCGCCTTATCAGAACGGAATGACCATTTATTCCGATACCTACAGGGTGCTCTACCGGATACCCAAAACAAACTCCTATCCTTCTTCACCTTACGGTGCTCAAAGCGGTAACTGGTGTGATTATAAAAACTGTATTGAAGGCAATATCATTGCCGAAGACGGTACATATGATTATCGGCAGACGCAAGCTGATGTATTCCAGCAACATGGGACAAAAACTAAGTCGTTTATTATTTACGACTGGGTTATGAACTCTCTTGGTAATACATCCGTCAGTGTGAAAGCTGATCCATCGGTTAGCTTGGCTCCCATCGGTAAGTATGTTGAATATCTTAGGGATGATGGTCAGTGGGTCCGCGGTGAAACCATTAATATGAGCTCAGTTAACCATTATAAAAAACTGAGATTTCATGTTGAGCCGAGACCTTACGCTCAGGAGTTATGGGGATCTTGGTTGCCTACTACTAAAATTCCGGCAAATGCTTCTTATGCAGAAGTGGATACGGATATATCGTTCAGTGGGCGCTCATGTTCATGGCCTGGATATTGGTCTCGACCGGAAGGGAAGCCTGAACTTCCGTCTGATCGGATTGGGGCAACGTTCTGCTATGACCTTAACCCTCCTGAAATTGCTGGGTTAGAACGAAATGGGCGGATTTTTAAAGCTCATTTCCGTGAGCCTGATTCATTTGACGGTTGGGGTGTTAACCAGTGGGTTATTTCTAACAACTCAAGTGCGTCTGCGATAACCTCGACTGGCGAAGAACGTCCGTTGTCTCGTACTGAAGTTCTTCGTAGTAGCACAAATGATTGGTTTTTCACATTTTCTGCTGAGAATCTGTCAGAGGGCACATATACCGGCATATCTCTCGTAGCTAAAGATGCTTTCGGTAATGAGGTTAAGCAGGTATTCACTGGCTCCCAATATGCTATGAGCATAGATAATTCAGCGCCGACACTAACCGTATCGATCAGTGATGGAGCACCAATCCAGTCTTTGGATGATGTTGTAATCACCTTGACTGATACTGCCGACCCGAGTCCTAAGCTGACCTCTATTGCCCTCGTCGGAGGCCCAGCCGATGACAAGGTGCAGTTGTCTTGGCGTGAGGAGTCGAAAGGTCGATTCCGCCTTGAGTACCCGGTAATGTTCCCGTCTTTGAAGGAAGGGGAATCTTACACGCTGACTGTTTCCGGTGAGGACGCACAAGGCAACGCGGTTCAAAAGGCGGTTGGCTTCGAGTACAAACCGCGTCAGGTGATGCTGGCGGATGGGATGGATGGCAAGGTTATGGTCCCCGCTGTCACTCATGAATTTGTTCATGCAGATGGCAAGCGGATCATCGAGACCAAGCCGCTGACGCTCAGTGATGGTGCTGTCGTGACAGGTTCATACGACGTGTTTGCGACCCTCCGTTCTGATGCGAAAGTGCCGCTGGTGGTGAATGGGGTGCGTATCGAGCCGGGCCAGACAATGGGGATCATGAGCCAACATGATTTCGGTGCGTCAGGTGGTCGTTTGAGCATTCCGGTTAAACCGGCTGTTCCTGATGTGGTCGGCTCTTCCAGTCTTCTTGTCATGACCTCCGCGCCGAACTCACCCATCTTGGTTGTGGACATCAATACCTGGAAAGGGACGGCCAAGCTCTCGGCTGAATCATGGACAATTCGCCAGGTTATTGACCCGGTGAAAATCTATGCCCTGCCAGAGTCGGGTGTGCCTTGCCGGTTCACCACGAAAGAGGATGTGGCTATGGCCGCAGACCCAATTCGTGACCCGGTGTGTTTGCTCCAATGGGACAGAACTCCGGATGAGGCTGAACAAACTACGCAGGACAACAACGGGATGAAAGTTGCCGGGCTGGTGGGGCAGGCTGTGAGCATTGGTGAACAACCTGTCGAATACAGCCTGTACCTGTTCAGTGGTGACGGTTCCAAGGTAAAAGTTGGGTCTGGCTCTCAGAACCTGACGGTAACTACTGCCTATGGCTCTGTTGGTTACACCCCGATTGATGACATTGCTCAGGTGAATCGCGTCATTGAAGACTTTGATGTGAACTTCAAGCAGAGCAAAGGTCCTGATTGTTCAATCACTCTCAGTGCTGACCGTGCGAAAAACGAGGCCGCGAACAAAGCTGTTGGCAGTGCAAGCCGCACCTGTCTGTTCGAGTGGCAGCAGATCCCCGATGGACTGGTCCAAGACCCGTTATCGGAATCTCCTTCGTTGTCAGGTTCCCTGGCCGAGAACGGTGATCACCCTCTGGGGTGGCGGGTAAGTATTTTCACCCGTAACGGCACTCGGGTGACGTTGAACGACGAGACTTTCAATGTCGAAGCGGTTGACCCACCAGCTCCGACCGTTGAACTAGCCTCCGACTACAACTTCAAAGACAACATCTACTTGGTGCCGATGACAGGTAACTACCTGGGTGATGCCATTATCAACTCTGAACGAGCTGATCTGGATATTGCCATATCGCGCAACTCTGATGTTCTTGAGTCTGAGACCTTCACTCCGGGATGGGGTGCCACCAATAAGGTGTATCGCCGCATCAATACCGATGAGCGAGCGTTGTGGGAGGAGACCACCTACAAGGTGAACGCGGCCTACAACAAGGTGCCTGATGTGAAGACTGAGGTTGTCTACCGGGCTATCTCTGCACCTTCTGACAGTATCCGTCCTATCGTTGAAGTTAAAGGTGATACCGCGATTGACACCCAGGCATTGCCGGTTAGGGTTCTCATCCGTGATCAGTACAAACCTGATGGTGACTATGACGCTAACACGATGGGGGTGTGGAAAGTACGCCTGATCCAGCAAAAGGCCTACAACGAGACGGTTGCGCTCACTGATTATGCGGAAGCATCGAACGGTGAAGCTCAGTTCTCAGTAGACCTGTCTGGTGTGGATACTTCCTCCGTCCGTATCGCTGCTGAGGCTGTTCTGGAAAGCCCTGTTGAGGGTTACAACCGCACAGAGTTGTCTATCAGACCTGCCTTCTTGACAGTGCTTCGTGGTGGTGCCATCGGTGCTGGCGTGGAGGCTCGCAAGTTGTCTGGTGAAGCTCCGTTCACTGCTGTGTTCAAGCTATCTTTGGACGACCGTCAGGATCTCCGGGCTACCGGCCAGGTTGTGTGGGAAACCAGTAAGGACGACGGTAAAACCTGGGAGCAGTTCATCCCAGAAGATCGATACAAGTATCAGCTTGTGAAGACCTTCGACAAGGGGGAGTACCAGGTTCGGGCCAAGGTGGTGAACGTCAACTCAGGTGCGGAAAAGTACACCGAAGCGGTCAGTGTTGTCGCTTACGACAAACCTGATATTGCTGTTATCGGCCCGACCACGTTGTTTGTCGGAAGTGAAGGCAAGTACACAGCGAACCTGACGTTGAACGATGAGCCAATCTCCGGTGGCAATGCCATTGTTGAGTGGTCTACTGACGGTGGCAAAACCTACGCGCAGACAGGGGATAGCATCACGCTTTCGAGCGATGAAGAAACCCGATACCGCCTGTGGGCTCGTGTGCGCTCTGCCACTGCACCGGCTGATGACGGCTATGCCTATGAAGTTGCGAAAACGGCAGTTGACTTCCGAGCAGTGAAGGCCCCCCGTCCTTACGTGACAGGGCCGCGAGTCATTGAGACCGGTAAGAAGTATGTGTTCAAAGCCGAAACCAGCCTGCCTTACCGTGGGATGGACGTGAAGCTGAACGGGTTCTTCACGCTGCCTGATGGCTCAATTGTGCAGGGTGATACTGCTGAGTACGTGCCTTCGGACACTGACCTCAACCAGGCTACTGTAGAAACGAAGTACACCACCTGGATCGAAGGATACCGAGATCAGGGTGCAGAAGCCTCGCATAGCCTACGCTCCCGCGTGTGGCAGTATGTATGGCCGAGCTTCGGAATGCAGGTCAGGAAGAACGCTGACGTGGCTCCTGCGACGATCACCGCGTCAGTGCGGCCAATTGCCTTCAACGGCAAGCTGGAAGAACCGACCTACGAGTGGGAGTTGCCGGAAGGCGCAGTGATTCAGGATCAGCGGCAGGATATTGTCCGGTCCTTTGTGATCAATGAGCCGGGCGATTACAACATCAAGGTGACTGTCCGTGATGCTCGCGGCCATGAAACCGTGATCGAGCAACCGCTCAAGATCGGCCAGGCAGAGCCCTATGCTATCGACCTGCAATACTCTGGCTCGAACAAATACGAGCGTGAGCCTCTGGATGTGCTGTTGCGACCGTACATTTCTGGCGGCCACCCACGCGACCGTATTTCGACTCGCGTCTACTCGGTAGATGGTACGCCGTTGGAAAGCAGCGGTTACTACGGCAGAGCAACTCTGGGCGCTGGTGAGCACAGCATCAAGCTGAAAATAACCTCAGAAATGGGGCATGAAGCTGAGGGCGAGGTGAACATCAATGTGGCAGAGAACAAGTTGCCTGCATGTAGCCTGAGCTCACGAGAGACCGTTGGGTCGTGGATCGTTTATGCGAACTGCGAAGATACCGATGGCCGCATGAAGTCCTACGAATGGACCATTGCCGGTGAGTTGCAGAGCATCAGCTCTGATCGAGTGACTATCAGCAAGGGCACCTATGAAACGATGCCGACCATCTCTCTGGTTGGGGTCGATGACTCTGGTGGCAAATCCGAAGCTGTTACCATGAACTAAGGTTCATTCCTCTCAAAGCCCGGTTCAGACCGGGCTTTTTTTTGTATCGCGCTGGAATTGTCCAAATTGGGCTATTACAGAGGCGAGTCTATTTCCCTCCCCCGGATACACTGCCCAGCATCCAGTAATCCAATCTTAGGGGATAGACATGCGGACAAAATTACTCGGGGCGCTGATGGTGTTCGGGATTATTACCGGCACGGCTCATGCGTCATCGAAATTGGAAATCACCGATCCCAGAGCGGCGAAGATAGAGGACATCGTAGAGCTACCCATCAAAGGGGTTCGAGCCGTCCAAAGTGATGGGCAGATCATGTTCCTCTCTGAAAACGGGCGATTTGTTATTTCAGGACAAATCTACGACCTGTGGAGCAAGAAGCCCCTCAACACGATGTCCCAAATGAGGGATGTAGCGGAGCGTATCCACTTCAAGAGCATGGGCATGGATGTGGACACGCTGAACACCGTTTCGATGGGGCGTGGTGACAAAGAGGTGGTGGTCTTTGTCGATCCTAGATGCGCGGTTTGCCATCAGCTCATGGGTGATGCCAAATCGCTGGTGGATGATTACACCTTTAAATTTATCGTGATTCCTGCTCTGGGTGCTGAGTCCAACCGCTTGGCAAAGAACTTGTACTGCGCGAAAGACAAAACCCACGCGCTCGATGCGCTGATGAACAACACCTTGGGTTCCCTTCCTTCAAAAGAAACCTGCGACCCCGGCCAATACGATCAAACGCTGCTGACAGCTCATTTCATTGGGATTGAGGGCGTTCCGTTCGTGGTTGCTCCGGATGGTCGTGTCAGCAAAGGACGTCCGAAGAACCTGAAATCATGGTTGGAGAGTGTTGAATGATCGTAACCATCAAAAAGAAACTCGAAGAAACGTTGATCCCGGAGCACTTGCGAGCTGCCGGGATTATTCCTGTCCTGGCCTATGACGAAGACGATCATGTCTTCCTTATGGATGACCACAGTGCAGGCTTTGGTTTCATGTGTGAGCCCCTGTGTGGTGCCGATGAAAAAGTTCAGGAGCGAATGAACGGTTTCCTGAATCAGGAGTTCCCGTCGAAGACTACGCTCCAGTTTGTTCTGTTCCGCTCCCCGGACATCAATCAGGAGATGTACCGGATGATGGGGTTGCGTGATGGCTTCCGTCACGAGCTGCTGACATCTGTCATCAAGGAACGGATTAACTTCCTCCAGCACCACACGACAGAACGCATATTTGCCAAGACCAACAAAGGTATCTACGACAATGGCTTGATCCAAGACCTCAAGCTGTTCGTTACGTGCAAAGTCCCCATCAAGAACAATAACCCGACTGAAAGCGAACTCCAGCAGCTCGCACAGCTTCGCACGAAGGTCGAATCATCGCTTCAAACCGTTGGTCTGCGTCCCCGCACAATGACGGCGGTGAACTACATCCGGATCATGAGCACCATCCTGAATTGGGGGCCGGATGCTTCATGGCGACATGACTCTGTGGATTGGGAGATGGATAAGCCCATCTGCGAGCAAATCTTCGATTACGGCACTGATGTGGAAGTCAGCAAGAACGGCATCAGGCTGGGGGACTACCACGCGAAAGTCATGTCAGCGAAAAAGCTGCCTGACGTTTTCTACTTTGGTGATGCGTTGACCTATGCCGGGGATCTCAGCGGCGGCAACTCCAGCATCAAAGAAAACTACATGGTTGTGACCAATGTGTTTTTCCCTGAGGCAGAAAGCACGAAAAACACTCTGGAGCGCAAACGCCAGTTCACTGTAAACCAAGCCTACGGGCCGATGCTCAAATTCGTGCCGGTGCTGGCGGACAAAAAGGAGAGCTTCGACACTCTCTATGAGTCCATGAAAGAGGGGGCTAAGCCAGTCAAGATCACCTACTCGGTGGTTTTATTTGCTCCAACCAAAGAACGTGTTGAAGCGGCGGCGATGGCCGCACGAAACATCTGGCGTGAATCTCGGTTCGAGCTGATGGAGGATAAGTTCGTTGCTCTGCCGATGTTCCTCAACTGCCTGCCATTCTGTACAGACCGGGATGCAGTGCGAGACCTATTCCGCTACAAGACCATGACAACCGAGCAGGCGGCTGTGGTCCTGCCGGTGTTTGGGGAATGGAAGGGGACCGGGACCTATCATGCAGCGCTGATTTCCCGCAACGGCCAGCTCATGAGTCTGTCTCTTCACGACAGTAATACCAACAAAAACCTGGTGATCGCAGCCGAATCCGGCTCGGGTAAATCGTTCCTTACCAACGAACTGATTTTTTCCTACTTGTCCGAGGGTGCTCAGGTCTGGGTTATTGATGCCGGTAAGTCCTACCAGAAGCTGTCGGAAATGCTCAATGGCGACTTCGTTCACTTTGAAGAAGGAACGCACGTCTGCCTCAACCCGTTCGAGCTCATACAGAACTACGAGGACGAAGAAGACGCGATTGTCAGCCTCGTTTGTGCAATGGCGTCGGCCAAAGGCTTGCTGGATGAATGGCAAATCTCTGCGCTGAAACAGGTCCTTTCTCGCCTGTGGGAAGAGAAAGGTAAAGAGATGAAGGTTGACGACATCGCTGAGCGCTGTCTGGAAGAAGAAAACGACCAGCGCCTCAAGGATATTGGTCAGCAGCTCTACGCCTTTACGTCGAAAGGTAGCTACGGGAAATACTTCTCTCGCAAGAACAACGTCAGCTTCCAGAACCAGTTCACTGTACTGGAGCTCGATGAACTGCAAGGGCGTAAGCACTTGCGTCAGGTTGTACTGCTCCAGCTTATTTACCAGATCCAGCAAGAAGTATTCCTGGGTGAACGTAACCGCAAGAAAGTCGTCATCGTGGATGAGGCCTGGGACCTGCTCAAAGAGGGCGAGGTCTCGGTCTTCATGGAACATGCCTACCGCAAATTCCGTAAGTACGGTGGCTCCGTTGTCATTGCAACGCAGTCCATCAACGACCTCTATGAGAACGCAGTGGGCCGCGCCATCGCGGAGAACTCGGCCAGCATGTACTTGCTCGGCCAAACCGAAGAAACCGTGGAATCTGTTAAACGTAGCGGTCGTCTGACCCTTTCAGAGGGCGGGTTCCACACCCTCAAGACGGTACACACCATCCAGGGCGTGTACTCAGAAATCTTTATCAAATCGAAGAGCGGCATGGGCGTCGGACGCTTGATAGTGGGCGACTTCCAGAAGCTGCTTTATTCGACCGATCCGGTGGACGTTAACGCCATCGACCAGTTTGTGAAACAAGGCATGAGCATTCCTGAGGCAATCAAGGCCGTGATGCGAAGCCGTCAGCAGGCTGCATAACCAGGGAGACAGTAATGGACATTAAATCAATCGCAATCGCCGCCATTCTCGGTGCCGCTGGTGGCTTCGGCGGTAGCTACTACGTGATGAGCGAACAAACGGCAAGCATCCATCAGCGTTTGAATCAAACCCCGCCAGTGGTCGTGGTTGACTTCGCTAAAGTGGCGTCGGCGTATCCCGCTGGTGCCTCTCAGGAGGAAGTTGAAAGACTGATGGTCAAGACCAATGACGCAATTTTGAAGTTGAAAGACGCAGGTTATTTGGTCCTTGACGCAAGTGCTGTCGTCGGTGCTCCAAGTGACGTGTACCTCCCTGATGAGGTGCTGAAATGAATTTTCCACTCAAGAAGTATTTCGTCAAAAAGGAATCCTGGAAGCGCTTCGGGGTTAAGGCCGGTGTGACACTACTGGTTCTTTGGGCTGCTGGTGCGGCCTTTGCCAGCCGCTACCGTATTGGCATTGATCCACAACAGGAGAAGTGCCTGCCGGGTTACACCTTCTTCCTCATTGATCTGAACGACCAAACTCTGGAGAGGGGAGCTGTTTACGCCTTCCAAGCCAAGAACATGCAGCCTTTCTACAAGGACGGGACTCGCATGGTCAAAATCCTCACCGGTATGCCGGGGGATAAAGTCGAGATCAACGATAAGTGGAAGATCACCGTCAATGGTGATGTCGTCGGAGAGGGGCTCCAGCTCGCAGGGAAACTACATCTGCCAGAGAGCCACTTTTACGGCAAGACCACGCTGAAAGAGAATAACTACTGGTTTATGGGCAAAAGCCCATTCAGCTTCGACTCACGTTACTGGGGGACTGTGAAAAATGATCAGATCATTGGCCGCGCATATCCCCTGTTCTAAGAGCGTTCTGGTGGCGTTGATATTCTCTGTGGCTGGCGGGGCATACGCTCAAGAGTCTCCGCTCACAGAGCAGGATAAGGCGCTTATTGAGAAAGGAAAGCAAATTGCCCAAAAGGCCCAGAAGATGGAAATGCCATCTCTGTTGCAAAACCAACACATGGACGAGGCTCAGGCCGAAGCCAAGGCATTTTTCAAGCAGCTCCAAACTACTAACCCAACGCTCAAGGAGATGCACCGGAAACAGGCTGAAAAGGGTATCTACTCTGACCATCGGATACTGGTTTTCGCCTCGTTGTCTCTTGGCGAACAGGGGTTAGATGACGTCCTAACGGCGGTGTCAGGCCAGCCTGATTCTGTAATTGTGTTCCGTGGCATCCCGGAAGGAATGAACTTGGGGCAGGGAGTTAAAGCTATTCAGGCGCTCGCGGCCAAAAAAGACCCAGTGCCGAACATCATCATCAACCCTACGTTGTTCAAAACGTACAACATCACAGCCGTTCCCACGATTGTGATGCTGGAGGATGAGCCGCTGCCTGGCGAACAACCAAACGTCGTCGCCCAGGTCTCCGGGTTGTCCGACCCGGTATGGTTGGCTCGGGAAGTGGATAACGGAGAAAAAGGCGATCTCGGCGTTAAGGGGCCGGTGGAGAAAATCAGTGAGCCAGACCTTATTGATGTTGCCAAGAAACGCCTTGCCAATATCGACTGGGAAGAGAAGAAGAAACAGGCTATAGAGCGCTTCTGGACCAAGCAGAATTTCAATGAGCTGCCCAGAGCGCCAAAATCTCGAACACGAGAAATTGACCCTAGCGTCATGATCACCAGTGACATCAGCACTCCGGATGGCACTGTGTTCGCTCACGCGGGTGACGTGATCAACCCATTGTGCGATCCGAAGGAAGTTTGCAAGCCTGGAACGCGGCCATTTACCCAAGCGGTCGTAGTTTTCGACCCGCTGGACAAAAAGCAAATGGAGCTGCTCGCCAAGAAGCTGCCTGAAATTAAGCAGGAACCTGGCGTACAACGGATTACCTATATCGCCACAGAGTTCGACAAAGACAAAGGCTGGGATTCCTACAAGAGTGTCACCGACAACTTTGACGCGCCGGTATATCTGCTGACGCCAGATCTGATTACCCGGTTCGAGCTGGAGCACACACCGAGCGTCATTACTGCCAGAGGCAAGAAGTTTGTTGTCCGCGAACTTGCTGAGGAGGGCGGTGAATGATTTTTGCCCCGGCTTTCCAACCAATTAAAGACGTCGGCACAGGTTCGTTTGTCGCTGCTGAGGTACTGGCTCGTTGGTACGACGAAGGCCGGGTTCTTACACCATCCTCTCTGTCATCACCTCCTTATTGGGGGCTGGTGGATATGGAGATGGCACGGTTCATTCAGGACAACCTTCATTATTGCTTGGATCTGTACCCAGCTCTTTTTCTGAATGTCTCTGAACATACTTTGCAATCAGACGTCATTTTCAAAGCGTGGTGGAGGGTTGTCCGCGACATTGCTAAGAATCACTCATCACGGCTTGTCATCGAGATTACCGAGGGCATTCAGGATGCCTCTCTCGCATTGAGATGGGAGGCTCTTACCGAAATAGGGGTTGAGCTGGCGCTGGATGACTATGGAGACAAAAACTCTTCGCTGGAGCGCCTGAGTCGTTATGACTGGCACTATTGCAAGTTTGACGCGAGAAGACTGCGGTCGCTTGAAGACTACTCGGCCATCCTCCACTGCCGCCGAAAAGGCATACAGCTCATTGCTGAGCAGGTGGAGAGCTTCCCATTGGGGGAGAGCGCCAAATTACTTGGACTGTCATGGCAACAAGGTTTCTATCACGGGAAGCCTGCTGTCATGGAGAAACACTTGAATTACGTAAAGGCCTTACCATGATGCAAAAAATTCTACGGGTCATTGCCGTTAGCGCGGTCTTTTGGGTTCGTTCGGTATCGGCTGACCCTGGGTGCCAGAATGCGGAAGTAATCGGCGGAAAACTGATTACTGACATCTGCTGGAGCTGTATTTTTCCCATCAAAGTAGCAGGGGTTCCTATAAGTGGTGGAGGCGGATCATTCCCGAGTGAAGCCGTAAGCAACCCTCTGTGTATGTGCGAGGATAATCTAGGGGTCCCTCGGCCTGGAGTCACCACTTCTATGTGGGAGCCAGCACGGCTTGTTGAATTTCAGAGAGTGCCTGGCTGCTCATCTGTCTTGAATGGTGTCAGGTTCCCGTTTGATAGGACTAACCAAGGGCATCATGGCATGGGAGACATGGATGGTGGTGATGGTTCTTTTATGCACTATCACTACTATGCGTTTCCTCTGTTGGTGATGCTCGATTTATTTATTAAGCAGACCTGTAATGCTGATGGGTATATGGATCTCGACATCATGTACATGTCGGAGCTCGACCCGACCTGGAACAATGATGAGCTCGCTTTTTTTACCAATCCAGAGGCGGCGGCAGTAGCAAACCCAATTGCGGCGGCTGCGTGTACTGCTGATGCTGTCTCATCAACCGCTGGAAAACCTTTAAAACAGCTTTTCTGGTGTGCTGGTTCATGGGGCACCCTGTATCCATTTAGTGGCAACCAGAATGGTGGAAAAGGTGTTATCCGCGATAGCAGTCTTCTTAGCACAAGGGTTCTGGCTGCTTTGCATCGCCGGGGGTTAGCGTGGAAGACAATGGGTTCTGAGGCTATGTGTAGAGGTGTTATTAGCCCAACACTACCCAAAACGCAGTACAAATTCACGCTATTGCATCCGGTTCCAGAGACAAACTCATCTCACGTAATTGGCGAATCCACTCTTACGTGGGGTCTGGCGCGAACTATACCGGCAATTGGGCAAGACCCTATTTACACCATCTGGCGATGGAATGATTGCTGTAACAATTGAGCAGACCCTAACGAATTTGCACGGGCATTTTAGATTATGCCCCAAAAGGGCCACTACACGTACAGGTGGCCCTTGTCTTCTCAGATAGCATGGGAAGGTTGAAATGGAGAACACAATGCGAAGTCATAATTACTTTATGAAAGCTGTGGCCTCGCTGTTGACAGTAACCATGTCTGCGCTGCCGATACATTCCTACGCTAACGGTAGCCAAGACCAGGACATCACAGCGGTGGGTAAAGAGGCCCAGGCTTTCGGACAAAACCTCTCAAACTCATTCAAGTCGAGCTCGGGGACTGTGCAAGATGGCACAATCTCTATGCCGACGTTGAAAGACGGTCAATTCCAAATGAACGGGGGGAGTCAGATTAATGTCAATGATCTATTCCCCGGAACGAGCGGGACCAACAATAAACCTGATAGTTATTACTTCCCTGATGCCAATAAACCTGATGTGGGCGGTCTGCAAGGCATTTACGACTCTGGCGATGACATGGACAGCGTGGGGAATAATGCAAAAGGGTCGCTGTGGAGTGATGCCAATAGTGCTAATCCATCAATCTCTGGTGCGGCATACAAGGTTCTTCTCGATGCCTCTAATCGATCACGCCCTGATTTCAGTAATGACCCTGTACTAAATCTAAGCAAAAAGACCTATGAGGATATGGACCTCATCGCAGGTGGCTTTGGGGATTGTTCTGCCGAAACAACCATCAATCAGAATACTATCAACGCCCACATTCCAGAGTATGAACGGTGTCAGCGTGTTGTAGATCAAAGCGCGGACTGTGAGGTTGTCCATGACTACGATGCCTCTGTGGTGAAGCACTATGATGGTCCATATAACCTCAAATCTTGTGGAGAAGGCTGTACTGAGTTGTGGATTGGCCGAGTTGGTAACGACTACTGGAGTGGCAACTGTTCGATTTATGAGGAATACACGCGGGTCCAAGTCAGTAATCCAGACGCCATAGTGTCTGCAACTCTTGAGTACGCCAAGTGGGATGACTACATGCAAGTTTGGGTTGGTAAATCAGGTCAGGAAACTAAAGTATGGTCCGGCCCTGACGGCAATTTCCCTCCAGAAACGGCTGGCCGATGTGAATTGTCAACAAGTTGGGAGCGAAACCCTAATATTGATGTCACTCCCTATTTCAAGAATGTGAAAGATGGTGATGTTGTTACGTTTAAGATCCGCGTTTCAGTAACTGGCGCAGGTGAGGGTTTTGGCCGCATAAAGCTACGCTATGACCCATCAAAAGCCATTACCAAGGATGAGTGGGCTCCACAGAGCTGCATGGATTCAGCCAAAGGGGTTGTAGATGGTTTTGCGGAAGGCGAGATCACATGTATAGATGACCCGACTGATGCTACGGGCTGCACAGTCATCAATGGGATCAAAGTTTGCGAATCTCAACTCAAGCCGTCACCTTTGCCTGGTATTCCAAAACTATGCAAAAAGGTTCGAGTTAAAGCTGACTATGACTTTTATAAGGGGCAAATGGACTGCTGGACAGACCCTCAAGGTGAAACGCACTGTCCGGTAAACACGGGCGGGAATCTCGATAGCTGTCAGAAATATGAAGAAAACCCTCAGTGCGGCTTCATCAGTTCCAAATGTGTTGATGGTGCTCAGGGAAGTTCTGGTACGTGCTACGTCCACGAGGATACTTATGACTGTGGTACAGATGTTTCTGTTCCGACCTTGGAAAAGGAAACTGAGTACCAGTGCGGTGGGCCTATACGCTGCATGGGAGATGACTGCCTTGATTTGACCAAAACACAAAGCACTGATTTTGCTCGCGCTACTGCGTTGCTCAATGCAGCCCAATTCATGACGCAGGATATGAGCTGCACAGGCCAAGATGGGGATGACAATCCTACCGGGGATGAAAACGTTATTTGCTCTGCTTTTGCAGGGGAAGCTGGCGAATGCAAGATAGCTGTTGGGGGAGTTTCTGATTGCTGTGAAAAGCCAACCAATATATCTCTTGCCGATTATCTGAACCTAATAATGGCCGTTCCAAAGCTCGATGGCGCAGTGATGGGGCTGACTGATGGTAATGCGCTTAAAGGTGCTTATCAGGTACTTAGGGAACCTGCCCTTCAAGGGTGGACAGAAGTCACAAAACCGTTCACAAGTTATATAGAGAACGTTTCAGGTGCTGTTGATTCGTTCTTCCAGCCTGTAGAGCAGTTTGTTGATCAACTCATTGACCAGCTCAAAGAGCAAGTCAAAGAAGTGATGATGGATGTCATGAAATCAGCAGGCCAAGATGCAGCAACAGAGCAGGCGGCTGCCGCAGCATCTGAACAAGCTGCCGAAGCAATGATGGAGACTGCGACAACATGGCTTAGCACTGCCATGACGATATATACCGTCTATGTCGTTGCGATGGTGATGATCCAGATGATTTATAAGTGCGAGGAAGAAGAGTTCACTATGAACGCCAAAAGAGCGCTCAAGAATTGCACCTATGTAGGCTCTTATTGTAAATCTAAGGTGTTGGGCGCTTGTATTGAAAAAAGAGAAGCGTATTGCTGCTTCAATTCTCCGCTCTCTCGTATTATACAAGAACAGGTTCGCCCTCAATTGGGGCAGAACTTTGGAGACCCCAAAAATCCTCAGTGTGAAGGGATTCCACTAGATAAAATTGCCGAAATTGATTGGAGCAAAATTAATTTGGATGAGTGGCTTGGGATATTACAGCAGAACGGTAAATTCCCTGATCCGGCCTCAATAAATCTCGACTCGCTGACTGGAGCAGGGAATGACTTCAATATTGACGGGACGCGGAAGAATGCTCAGGAAAGGGCGTTGGAGCGGTTGGAAGGGATTGATATTGACGCGAAGCGAAAAGAGGCGACAAACAGCATAGACCCTCAAACAGGCGCGCCAACTGGTGGTGGTGGATAAAAAAAGGGGCCTTTCGGCCCCTTTCTCATGTAGATTGATTACGCTTCTGGGTAAACAAATAACTCTGCTTTTCCCTGATCAAGAAGGTAAGGGAAAGCAACTTTTTCGCCATTATCCAGCTCAACCGATTTTGGAGCAAGGTAGAGGTAGGCCCAAGCTGGTAGCTGTTTGCTAATAGCTGCGTAGATCGCTTGCTGAGGAGCATGGCTTGCTGCCCCATTACCGACATTCACAAAGTTGTATGCGGTCTCATGGCCTGATGTGAAGGCATACGCTGTACCTTGAACGCCAGAGACAAAATTAGGAGCTGACCCTAGGCGAGGCTCCACGATTTTCACCTTAACGGAACACATGTCAGCTACCTTACTTTGTCCGTTCACCCACGTCGGGCAACCCCATTCATTCTTGTAGAACTGATAGGTTAGGCGACCATCTTTGTCATACAGAAGCGTGAAATTGGCACCCAAATCAGTCAGCGCTGACTCAATGGAAACTTTCACATGTGAAAGAAATTTGGCCTGAGCGTCTGCCGGTGAAACTGCTTCGTTAGCAGGCATCCAAGCGATCAAGCTATTGCGAGCGCCATGCTGTTTGGGGCCGATAGCCCAGTTCGCAAGGTTGACCAAGCCACCTTGCCAGTCGGTCATTCCGAGCTGAGGGGACATGTAGCCAGACAGCACGTAGGCTGCCCCAAACGTTTTGGTGTCGGTCAGACGCTCCAGCTTGTCACGCGGAACAGAAGCGTCTTGGATGCCTGTTACCAGGCCACCGGCCTCCGCGATGTTGTAAGCGCGACTGTGATTGGTTTTGTACGCTGTGGGTTCGTAACTGCTGGTGGATGCACAGCCAGATAGAGCTGCTACAGCCAGAGCCACGGTGGTGATTAAAGCCTTTTTCATGTTGTTCTCCGTTCTTACCTGAGTTGAATCTGATTTACTTCGATAATATCACAGCATCAAAAAATGCAACCATAAAAGACAAAAAAAAGCCCCTCGGGCGAGGGGCAAAGGTTTGGGCTGGGTTATGCTGCTTTTGTTTTCTCGGCTTCGTCTGCGATTTCCTTGTCGCCGGTTGCAGATTCCGGAGCGGCTTCGGCCACTTCACCTTCTTTGCCTTTGCTGTGGGCGGAAATGCGAGCCCGTTTCTCGATGCCGATGATTCGACCGGCCAGCTTGATGAGGCGTTGCTGCCATTGGTAAGTGGCGTCGGTGCGCTGCTTGCTGGTCAGTACGGTGTTCAGCCAGAGAGTGTCAACGATCCCCATCAGGGTATCCAGTTTGCGGATCAGGTGTGCAAACTGAGCAACCTGAGGAGAGTTGATCTCGATGGTGTATTCATTCGGGTTGGTGTAGCCGGGCATCATGTCGATGCCGTTGTCTTCCATCAGCTTGTTGAGCTGGGCGGTAGCTTTGTCCAGGTCTTCGGAGACCTTGGAAATGTGTTCCAGGATGACGGTTTCAACCTGGTCGATTTCGTCCTGCTCACCGATGATGCGAAGGATCACGTCGATGGAGAACAGGGAGTTGGAAACTCGCTCAAAGCTGCGTTCCATGACGCGCTGAGCTTGGAGGCTGTTTACTTTCAGAACTTGCTTGAAAACAGGGCGAGAGTAGTGGTTGCTGCGGTCGTTGTTTGTGTCCAGTGCTACTTGTGCTTCTGCCATTAGAGATACTCCTAAATTTGAGGTACAGATAAACGCACTGGAAAGGATAAATGCGGTCAATCTGTAACCTGACCTCTCGAAGTGCCCAAAATGGACAGTTACAGCGTTTTCTGTTTAGCAAAGGTGAGCTATATTTGAATCATCTTAGTCGCTCTGCGGCTATAGGTGAGATAGCTGGTCTCCGAAAACAAACAGCATCTAGTCTTATGCCGTATGGCATTACTTAACCCCAAGCCGGGGGCTTCTCCCGGTTTTCGGGTGTTGCCCCTGTTTTTTTACATAGGAGCAACACCATGCACATCATCACTTTCATTGTAGTTCTGCTTGCATCTCTGGGCGCACTGTACGTAGGCGCGAAGGCATTTGCTTTTTCCTTCATCGTTCTCGCTAAAGTGTTCCAGCGTATCGGTTTGTTCCTTTGGAACAAATTCGCAGTTCCTGCAATGCGGTCTGTACAGGCCGTCATCAAAGAACGTGCTGCCAAGGCTGAACAAGCCAAAGCAGTCGTTGAACCTGAGGTAACTCAAGTTCAAGAAGTCGCTAAACAAGAACCTGACTGGGATTATCTCGAAATCCCGACTTACCTTCGTAAGGGCAAGGAACTTGTTTGGTAATAACTGTCGCTGAGTAATCTTCGACACTTTCAAACCCATCGGGGCAACCATACCCCGACGGGGATGTTGCCCCTTTTTGCTTAGGAGCAACATCATGGAAATCGCTATCATCGCTTTGTGTATCCCTACTGGTTGGGCAATCTCTCGTCCTTTCGTGAGAATCGCTGAATCGTTCGGTTACTGCTGATAGTCAACGCAAAGGGAGGGGGCAACCCCTCTCTTTCTGGTCAAGCCTCTGTGGCTTGTCCTCAAAGTCTTCTGGTGTCAGTTGGCTTTGACGACAAGCTACAGGGGGAATGTCGAATGCAACAGAATCTTCATGTTTACGACGATCACGCAGGCATCATCTATCTGGCTGATGGACGCGAGGTGAAATTTGATCCGAAACTGTATTCCAGCTCCTACCAGGCGCACAGTGAAGCAGTGAAGTGGGCCAAAGAAACCGGGGTCATTGGTCAAAACGACGATGTGGTGATGTTCGTCCATTGAGGGAGTGGCCTCCAGGAGAGGCTACTCTCCTCGCTCCTTAAAAGTCTTCTTACTCATGGTGAATACCATCAGTAAGCAGATTTTGTTCTCTTCGGAGAGCGAAAAGTGCGATAGCTGGTCGCCAAAAACAAACAGCAAATTAACGTTAATTTACTAGCCCAACCGGGCGCATCCGCCCGGTTCGGGACGTGGTGCGCCTGTCACAATAGGAGCGCACCTATGTCTCAATACTCTCAATTCTCAGTAAGCAAGGTTTTCGGTATGCCCAGCATTCCGGAGAAGGTAACGGCCATCGGCTACGCTGACGGTTCAAACCCTTTCATCCCTGCCACTGATACCAACTACGTTTTCCGCAAAGAGTTTCTGCGAGAGGTCTTGGCCTATCTCAAAGAGCCTGGCGGTGACGCATTGTTCGTAACCGGCCCTACCGGGTCTGGCAAAACCTCAGGTATCACCGAGATCGCTGGTCGTCTCAACTGGCCTGTTCAGCAAATCACTGCCCACGGGCGGATGGAGCTGACAGATCTGATTGGACATCACGCTCTGGTCGCGGAAAAGCCTGGTCAACCACCTGTCATGAAGTTCATGTATGGACCTCTGGCAGTCGCTATGCGTGAAGGTCATCTGCTCCTCATCAACGAGGTGGATTTGGCCGACCCTGCCGAGCTGGCTGGTCTCAACGATGTCCTTGAAGGGCGTCCCCTTGTGATCGCTCAGAATGGCGGGGAAATCATCAAGCCGCACCCGATGTTTCGTGTGGTCGTTACTGGTAACTCTACGGGGTCCGGTGATGCTTCTGGTTTGTACCAGGGGGTGATGATGCAGAACCTCGCAGCTATGGATCGCTATCGTTTCACCAAAGTAGGGTATGCGGATGAGGAAGCTGAACTCAGCATTCTTGGCCGTGTTACTCCGAAACTTCCGGAAAATGTGCGGAAGGGAATGGTTCGGATTGCTAATCAGGTCCGCAAACTGTTTCTTGGCGAAAACGGTGAAGATGGTCAGATCAGCGTCACCATGTCCACTCGGACGTTGGTGCGTTGGGCGAAACTGTCTCTAGCGTTCCGTGGTGCCCCAAATGCTCTTGAATACGCCCTGGATCAAGCTCTGCTTATCCGTGCGGCCAAAGAGGAGCGTGAAGCCATCCTGCGTGTTGCGAAGGATGTGTTCGGGGACCAATGGCGCTAAGGGGTGACGCATGAAGAAAAATGACTGTTTGTGCCGTCGTTACACTGCTAAAGAGTGGGGCAATGACGAAACCACAATAGAAGTCTTCATTGGCTACAAGTTGCTCCGGGAGCCCAGCTCCTCGGAGCCAGGCCAATTCACGATGGTCGAGCTACGCCGAACCGTCACTGATGGGAAAGCTGAAAATTGGTCTGAGACAAAGCTCGAAGGACCTTTTGAAGCTAACGGCCCAGACACGATCCCAATGTCCTACAAGGACAAAGAAAGCCAGTATGTGTCACAGTTTCTCAGCCAGGGGTACACCTTTCTGGATGAGGTGCTGGTAAACGCAGAGACACAGACGGTGCTGGAAGGGGGGAATGTTTCAGCCGGACAAACAGCCAGCTTGGGATCTCTCAACTGGCTGTTATCTCCGCCCTCTGAGTTACCTCCAGGTGACATAAACCTCTTCAAAGGTTTTGTTGCTGGGGTTTTTGCCAAAGGAGCCGGTTTAATCGGCTTTGAGGTTGCTCGGAGCGAAGGCTCAAATGACTTGCTACCCAGTGTGCTGATGCGTACTGACAGCGGTTATGAGCTTGGGGTTAGCACTGGACTAGGCGAAAACACTATCCATCCAGCTACGCTGGAAGGCGCTGGTGAACTCCGCCCGGAACATGGTCACAAACCCCTGCTGATGTTGGTTTACCTGCAACAGCGTTTCGCGGATGACTTTTCAAACGTAGAGAAGCCGCTGGTGGCATTCTGTGATGAACAGGGTGATACCTTCGACTACGAGCGTTTTGATTCACTAAAACCCCTCATTGAACGGTTTGGTTTCAGCTACGACGAAGTAAGAGCAGATGCAGAAAGGCTTGGCCTTGTATCTGAGCTGATTCGCCTGGCAGAGATCGACGCCGAACAAGAGGATCACTTTTTTTAACCCTTACGGGGGCTTGCTCCCCGAAAGGGGCGTTGGCCCTCTCCAAATAACTTGGAGGTCATGATGTCTAAAGGCGTCAACAAAGTAATTCTGGTCGGTAATCTCGGTTCTGACCCGGAAATTCGCTACATGCCAAGCGGAACTGCCGTTGCCAACTTCAACGTTGCAACAACGGATACGTGGCGCGATAAGCAGTCTGGCGAGCAAAGAGAGCATACTGAGTGGCACCGTATTGTGCTTAAAGGTCGTTTGGCAGAAGTCGCTGGTGAGTACCTGAAAAAGGGCTCCCAAGTCTATCTCGAAGGGAGCAACCGCACCCGGAAGTGGACTGACAGCCAACAAATCGAGCGCTACACCACCGAAGTACACTGCGTTGAAATGCAGATGCTTGGTGGTCGTGGAAATGCACCTCAGGACAACTCTCAACGTGCAGCGCCCCAAAAAGGGCAACGTACAGGAGCCGGTACGCAATCTGCTCCTGTGCAGCAATCAGCACCGCAAGGTGGTATGGGCGGAGGCTATGGTCCCGCTCCTGATGGCTGGGATGATGACATCCCGTTCATGCGGCTGCACCACTTGGCTGGCGGGTAACACCGCCAACTCTTACTAAACCCCACGGGGGCACTCATGCCCCGAGGGGGTCATGGTGTCCTCAAACCGTTCATTCGTGAATTGGAGAAACACCATGTCTGATAACAAATCTCTTGTAACCCGTATCGCAAGCCGGTTTGGCGTGGACACCCGAAAGTTCTATGAAACTTTGAAGGCGACCGCATTCAAGCAGCGAGATGGAAGTGCCCCGACCGATGAGCAGATGATGACGCTCCTGATCGTGGCTGAACAGTACGGTTTGAACCCTTTCACTCGGGAAATCTATGCGTTTCCTGACAAGCAAAATGGGATCATTCCGGTAGTAGGTGTTGATGGTTGGAGCCGCATCATCAACGAGCATCCCCAGTATGATGGCGTCGAGTTCGTGTATTCGGACAAGATGGTCAGAATGCAGGGGGCGAAAGTTGACTGCCCTGAGTGGATTGAATGCGTGATTTACCGTAAGGACAGATCTCGCCCTATCCGCATCAAGGAGTTCATTGATGAGGTGTACCGTGAACCGTTTCAGGGTCAAGGTCGCAATGGTGCTTACACTGTTGATGGCCCCTGGCAAACGCACACCAAGCGTCAACTCCGGCACAAGTCGCTGATCCAGTGTTCTCGTGTCGCATTTGGTTTCTCTGGTATTTATGACCAGGATGAAGCTGAACGCATCCGTGAAATGGAGCAGGCATCGGCCATTAACCCGGCTATTGCCAATCTCCCTTCACCATCTCAAGTTCAAAGCCAAGAGCCTTTGGCTATTGAGCACAAAGAGCTTGACCCGATCCTAACCAAACTCGCAAATCGCGCCATTGCTGAAAACGCATGGTCTGCGGCGCATGAGTATGTGAAGGGACGGTATGAAGGTTCGGAACTGCAATATGCGACTCAATTCCTTCGTGACAAGGAGATGGATCAAATGGAGCCTCCGAAACCTGACTACCAGGAAGCGCACGAGCAAGAGTCCGCCGCTGGTGGTTCTGCAAATGCTGAACCTGGTGCCGAAGAAATGCCGCCTTTGAGTGACGAGGACATGATCCCTGTTACAGAAGAGGAGGGCGCGGAAGGCAGTTACTACTAACCCCAACGGGGGGGACTCCCCCGCTGGGGGAGATCTCCCTCCTAACCATTGGAGAGAGGTCCATGAAAATAGTCAACCTATCGCAACGAGAGGAAGATTGGCTTGATTGGCGGCGTCAAGGTGTAACAGCCACTGACGCCGCTATCCTGCTCAATCGGTCTCCGTACAAAACACGATGGAGACTGTGGGCCGAGAAGACTGGGTATGCGCGTGAAGTCGATCTGAGTCTTAATCCGCTGGTTCGCCGGGGGATAGAAAACGAAGATGCTGCAAGACGCGCTTTCGAGGAGAAGTATGATGACATGCTGCTCCCCGCCTGTGTCGAATCGGTTCAATACCCGCTCATGAGGGCCTCCCTGGATGGCCTGAGAGATAACGGGGAGCCCGTCGAGCTGAAAAGCCCGAGTGCGACTGTCTGGGAAGATGTTTGTGCTGAGAAAGCAAACAGCAAGGCATACCAGCTTTATTACCCGCAGGTGCAACACCAGCTCCTGGTAACGGGGGCCAAGCAAGGCTGGTTAGTCTTCTACTTTGAAGGTCAGATTCAGGAGTTTCCAATACTCCGAGACGAAGCCATGATTCAAGAAATCTTGGCCGAGGCTAAAAAGTTCTGGCAACAGGTAGTAGACAAGAAGGAGCCCGACAAAGATCCAGAGAGAGACCTGTACATACCGCAAGGTGAAGAGGTCAACCGTTGGATTGCTGCTGCTGAGGAATACCGCCTCTATGATGCTGAGATTCAGGAGCTGAAACAGCGACTGTCTGAGCTTCAAGAAAGGCAAAAGCCTCATCTCGACACCATGAAGTCCCTCATGGGGGAATACTTCCATGCCGACTACTGCGGTGTGATGGTAACGAGATACAAAGCGGCTGGCCGGGTAGACTACAAAAAGCTGTTGGCTGATAAGGCGTCAGGCGTGAAGCCTGAGGATGTTGACCAGTACAGAGAGAAGTCATCAGAGCGGTGCCGTGTAACGGTTACTGGCTCTGTGAAGCCACGGTACATTGTTGATGAGGACGTGCTTGCTCCTCTTGATGATTTGCCGGAAGAAGTAGAGACGTTCTACTGGTGAGTGGGGGATTTTCCCCCGCTTTCCCTTGGGGATTCTGGGAGTCTCCAACGGAAAGCAAGATTTTGTTCTCTTCGGAGAGCGAAAAGTGCGATAGCTGGTCGCCAAAAACAAACAGCAAATTAACGTTAATTTACTAGCCCAACCGGGCGCATCCGCCCGGTTCGGGACGTGGTGCGCCCCCAACTTTTTGGAGTGCATCATGACTAAAGTGAACCATCTACAAAGCCTCTGTGTTATCCACGTAGACTTTGACATCTGGAGTGGACAAACCCGTTTGTCTGCATCTGATCTCAAGCTGGGCGAGGGTGGTGAAATTCCACCTGAGAAAGTAGCTCAACTGGGAAGTAAGAAGATCTGTGATCCGGCTAAGCTGAAAGGCTTTCATCGCCTGAAAACAGAAACTCGTCGCCTCCTGCTGAAATTCGGTATGCCGTTCATGAACGGATTTGCCGTACCCGTCAGCAAGACCGATGAAATCTGTAACAAGCTGAATGACATAAACTTTCAGTTTAACCAACTGAAACAGGATTTCATCAAAGGTTACAACAAAGCCGTGGATGAATGGTGTCAGGAGAACCCTGAGTATGAACGAGCTATCCGTGCCGGAGCCCTTCCAAAGGAAACGGTCGAGGAGCGGATTGGCTTTGAGTACCAGGTGTTCATGATCCAGCCTGTGAACGAAGATGAGGCCAACGCCAAACGCCTTAACCGCAAGGTTGAGCGCTTGGGTGACGATCTCATCTCCGAAGTGGTTCAGGAAGCGAATAAGTTCTATATGGAACGTTTGGCCGGTCGAGACCAATGTGCGGTCACTACTCGGCAGACACTCCGTAACATCCGCGACAAGGTGGATGGGCTTAGCTTCCTGAACAGCGCTTTTAACCCTCTGGTCAAGCTGCTCGACCAAACCCTCCGGGGATACGAGCAACATGCCGATGGCCGAAACATCGTTGCGCCTTTCTTTTATCAGGTCGTGGCCGCAGTGCTGATCATGAGCGAGAGGGACCGCATCGAGCAGTATGCCAATGGCTCGATTACTGTAGAGGGCATGGCTAATGACATTGGCGGTTCGGGAGCCCAGATGGGGGACCGTTCTAAAGATGAAAAGGCCGAACAGAAAAGCGATAAAGCCGGTGAGCTTATCCCTGCAACAGAGGGTGGCGAAACCAAGCAGCAACAGGTAGGTGGTACTGAATCTGTTCAATCAGAACAGACTAACAGCGGTGGTAACGCTGTTGACCTGGATGAAGACATCGACAACTTCTTCAAGAGTTTTGCAGAACGAGGCGAGGGTGAATCGGAAGATGAATCCAATGCCGGTGATGTGGTTCGAGAAGAGCGCGTTGATGTTGAGGATGAGCCGGTTTTGCCTGAGGAAACTCCGGTAGAGCAAGAGCCTGTCCAAGAGGAGCCGACAGAGGAGCCTCTCAACCAGGAGCTGCCTAAAACTGACGACGATGGCGACTATTTCTTCTAATAGTCACTTCAACTAAACCGACCCGGAGGGGATAGCCATTCCCTCCAGGGGTGGACTATCTCCTTCCCTACCAGGAGAAAAGATATGTCCAAAAAACGCACCATTTACAGCGCTCTACCAATCGTGGCCGCAGCCTATGGTGAAAAACTCGGTGTCAAAGTCGCCATCGGTAACGATGACGCATACACCGATGGTAAGACCATCGTGGTTCCGAATATCCCCGACGACTATCCTCACATGGATGCTGTCTGGGGGTATTTGGCCCATGAAGCAGCCCATGTCCGGTTTACGGACTTTGGTGTTGAGCGCCGCAGAGGTCTTCATGCTGAGTTGTCCAACGTTTTGGAGGACTGCCGCATAGAACGGGCCATGATGGAACTCTTCCCCGGTACGTCGCAGACCCTGAATGAGGTTGCTCGCTATATGGCTCAAGCTGGTCATTACGAGCACGTCACAGACAAAGAGGCCCCTGCCTCCATTCTGACAGGGTTTTGTTTGTACTGGTTGCAAACCAAGGCTGTAGGGCAATCCGTCCTTCAACCCTATCTCGATTCGGCTACCCCCGTATTCGAGCGCGTGTTCCCTCAGGGTGTTGTTGTTCGGCTGAACGCTTTACTGCGTAAGGCTGTGAACACTAAGTCAACCGCAGAGGTGACATCCTTGGCCGACCAAATCATCAAGATGATCGAGGAGGAAAAGGAGAAAGAAGAGCAAAAGCCCCTGAATGGTCAGGATGGTAACAACCAGCAGAATGCTGGTGGCAACCAACCTCAGAACAGTCAGGGCGGAAGTGGTAACGATCAAAACCAAGGGCCTGATGCCAATGGTGGTGATCAGCAAGGTAAAGACCAGAAGCAAGACGATGCTAACGGGAAATCTGATCCGAAAGGACAGGGCGACCAAGGCAAGTCGGATACTGATGGTGGCAGCAAGGCAGGACAAAGCCAGGCTGGTGGCAATTCTGACGCGGCGAAACAAGACGCGGCCAAAATGCTCCAGCAGGTTCTGAATGCCGGTGCCGGTGATTTGCGTGGTGACGCGCATGATGCACTTAAAGCCGAGCTCAACCGGGTGGCTCAAGATAAGGGGGACAGTAGCTATATGACTGTTCGCTCTGCTGTGAACACCCAGGACAACCCTGCTGTTGGCAAAAGCCTGGTAGGGGATGTGAAGAGCACCACTTCAAAGATAAGAACGCAGCTCTACGGATTGGTCCAGGCCAGCCAGCGAGTTGCTCACCGTAACCAACGATCAGGGAAGCGTGTGGATGCTCGGAAACTACATCGTGTAGTGACGGGTGATACCCGCGTATTCCTCAAGCCGGAAGCCAAGAAACGCCCTAATACGGCGGTTCACATCCTGGTTGATATGAGCTCCTCGATGGCCTACAAGGCCGCCAATGGAAAGGAGCGTCAAGACATTGCGCGGGAAGCGTCCTTGGCTATTTCGATGGCTCTGGAAGCAATACCCGGCGTAAACCCGGCAGTCACCTTTTTTGGTGGCAACCGGAACCAGCCAGTGTTCAGTGTCGTGAAGCATGGAGATACGGTTCAGAATCGGGCCGGTCGGTTTGGGTTCAAAGCAACTGGCGGTACGCCTATGGCGGAAGCTATGTGGTATGCAGCTTTTGAACTCACCAAGACCCGTGAAGAGCGAAAAATGTTGATCGTAGTGACTGACGGGCAGCCTCAAAGCGCCCCGGCATGTCGCTCAGTGATTGACCTCTGTGAACGAAGCGATGTTGAGGTGATCGGCATAGGGGTAGAGACTACCGCAGTGTCAGGACTGTTCCAAAAGAACATTGTCATTGATGATGCGGCAGCTCTGCAACGCACACTGTTTAAGTTGATGGAGCGGTCATTGACTGCTTTTGCAGCTTAACAGGAAGTGAAACGACAAACGGCTATCCCTTCGGGGGTGGCCGTTTTTATTTGGAGAGTCTATGAACCAATTCCATTCATCTTTGGATTTGTATCATCGGAACAAAGGTAGAAGGGCTACAGTGCCGGAGACGCCTTTTTTACTGCTTGCTAAGCGCATTCCTCCGATGTACTGGAGACTGTTCCAGGGTGTTACTTTGGATAGTCGTATGGGATACACAGGCAGGCGGCAGTTCCACAGTCTTGGGCAAGCAATCGACTGGGCAAAGTCATCAGTTGGCGATTCCTGGTCAAATAAGCGCTTTCACAAGCCGGTAGGCCTCGATGTATTGCTGGCCTGTACTGCGAGTAAGGTGCCTGAACATCTGGTCGAAGAACTGAAAAGACGGGGCAGTTGATGCGTCTTTGAGCTTTGCACCCGAAAAGGGCAGTTTGAGCGTTCCTGTTCACACAGCTCTCGTGGAACAATCAAAGTGAGGAGGGAATACCCTCCCACTTTCTCAGAGGCCTTCATTGAGGGTTGCTGAGAAAGTGAATTTTGTCCTCTCTGAGGGCGAAACGTGCGATAGCTGGTCGCCAAAAACAAACAGCATTCAACCTCAGCCTAAGGGCGCACTGCGCCTGACAGGCTCTGTGTGCCCAAGTTACTTTAAGGAGCACACATGTCTCATCTGAACAATCTCAAATCCGTAATGATCTCTCTCGCCGCCGAACATAAGCTGCCTGAAATCTACCAGGATGACATCACTACCGATGTGGAGTCTCTGGATCGATTCGATGGTTTACGTCTGGTCTGGCTGTTGCGGTCTTGCGGCAGCGTATTGGTGCCAGCGGAAGTTGGCGTTAATCCGATCTATATCACCCATTGGTTGTGGTCTAACCACGGTCAACAGGTGGTTCCATTCTCTGTGGATACCCGCACGGGGTTGATTGAAAAAATCGACTTCGAGCAAGCTGAAAAGCTGATCATGCAGATGCCTTGCAACCTCTCTTCATTGCAGAACAAGGAATACTTGGTTGACCAGGTAAACCGAGTGTTGCAACGAGGTTGTGAAATGCGTATCTGGGGTATCTTCGAGTCTCCAAGCTCGGTGGAATCCGTTGGTGGTTGGAAAGAGTGGCAGAGCTATTTCAGCTCTACTGGGAATCGACTGATGGCCGATTTCGTTGGTAAAGCCATTCGATTCACCAACCCTCGATAAATCGCCGTTCAACCATTAACCCTAATTAACCCTATGGGGCTCCGATAGCCCTGAGGGGACGGGGCTCCGCAATCGCAATAAGGAGTCCCTATGAAAAACCTATCAGCTTTGGAAGCAGTTCTTGACTACGACAAACCTTCTCGACGTTTTCTTGATGAGCTCAACGAAAACCAGATGAAGGATTTGTCCGGGGAAATCTTCGCCAAGCTCTACTGGAGCAAGCGTAATCCCCAGTGGTACGAGAAAGACACCAATCGGCTGTTTGCACGACTTCGTTGGGTTCAGCGCATCATCAAGAAGCGCTTGAAAACCGGCAAGGTTAAACCTGAACTGACAGAAAATGGTTCAGTGATGGAGCGCTTCAACTTCCCTTATGGTGACACTCTCGATTTCTTCCATCGGTACTTGCGACATCCCAAATGGGAGGTTGTGTATCAAGAATCGGGGTGCAGTGCCTTTTGGAAAAATGAAGCAACGCTTGAGCTATGCACCTACTGCGAAGGTGATGTGGTCATGATGAAGGCTCCTGATGAAGCAACCTTCTTTCGTGATTGCAATCGCCTTAGCTGGTGGTATGCAGATAACGCTTGATCTTAATCCCTAACCAGGGGCGAACCGGCCCCTGATGGGAGCATGGTGCGCCCCATCTATGATGGAGGACGCCATGTTCAAATCATCAGTATGCTCCTACGAAAACAGGGGGCCTTACGGAAACAACAAGTACCGAGGCAACTGCTCGGGCTTTATCGTTAAAGACTTCATTGAGTCTTACATGAGAAAGCCGAACGGGCTGGTGGCAGACCCAAGTGTTGGGGGTGGCTCTAGCATCGACGTTGCCAATGAACTTGGTGTCCGTTTCAAAGGGACAGACTTGCATCAGGGGTTCAACCTGTTGCGGGATGACTTCCTTTCGTTCCTCGGAGAGCCTGCACACCTGATCTGGTGGCACCCTCCTTACTGGGACATGATCCAGTATTCAGGTAAGCAGTGGGGCGAGCCCAACAAATGGGATATGAGCCGCATGAATTTGCCTGAGTTCGTTGAAGCCCTTGAGCTGGCCGTTATGAATATTCATGACGCCTGTGAGCGAGGAGGGCATTACGGAATCCTCATGGGAAACCTGAGGCGCGATGGGGATTATTTCAACCTGTCCAGCCTTGTGGAACGTATCGCACCTGGGAAGCTGGTGGATGAGATCATCAAAACACAGCACAACTGTGTGAGTGACCGAACTCAGTATTCCGGGAAGCTGGTGCGTATCGCCCATGAAAAGCTGTTGGTGTTTCGTCGTAACGACGTTGCCTCATCGCTCTGTCTTCTTGCTGCCGTACACCGTCGAGCAACCAATATGGTTTCGACTACGTGGAAAGCTGCAATACGCCGAACCCTACAGGGGAAAACGTTGAAGCTGGAGCAGATTTACAAAGAGATTGAACCCTACGCAAAGCATCGAGAGAACAACCACTGGCAAGCAAAGGTCAGGCAAGTTCTTCAAGATGCCAGGTTCTTTATTCGCATCGAGGTAGGTGTCTATGCACTTGCTGAGTAGCCCAACCGGGGCGTGACATCCCGGAGGGGATTGGTCGCGCTCATCAACAACAAAGGAGCGTGACCATGAACGTACAACTTCAAGCCAGCAACAATGTGCTGTTGGCGCAAATCGAAAGCAAAGGCCTCACTGTTGAAACGCATTGTCGCAGTGGCTTTTGTGGCATGTGCCGGGTTCGTCTACTCGAAGGTCAAGTGGCCTATGACGAGACGCCCATCGCATTTGTCAAAGAAGGGGAAGTGTTGGTTTGCTGCGCTAAAGCAAAAACCGATGTGACCTTGGAAATTTAACCCATCCGGAGGAGCCTTTCCTGCGGGTGGGGCTCCTCTATCCATTACGAGGAGAAACACTATGTCTATCAATACCAAAGTTGAACAAATCGCATACGGTCATGCTACCGCTCTAGTGCTCAGTGAACTGGGCCAACAAGAGAATTGGTGCAAGGCTTATGAGTATTTGTCTGAGTGTGTCGAACGGGGAGACGAGCCTGAGGATCTGGTCGTTTGGCAACCGTTTGAGCACTGGGAATGGAAAGACATTCTGGAGCAAATCGAGAGCGAAGCCGAGTCTCTGCTTTCGACTATTAAGTCCGTTTTAGGCTTGGCCCACAAAGGCATCATTCAGTCAGCAATTGACTGCTCTCTGGATTCGGACATGACCCAGCTTGACCTGATTGGAATGGTCGAGCTCGGAAGTGAAATCGAAGATGGGGAGTGTGCTGGAGGTGGCTATGCAGCTTAACCGATACACGGCCAGGGAGTCTGACAAAAGTCGGATACTTCGGACCATCGGCTGGTGCAAGCGCAATCACCTTACACTTGCCGGTCTTCCATACGAGGACAATCTTGCAGGAAGTGACGGGATCAGCATAGAGATCATCACTCCTCCTGGTATGTCGCGGGAAATGTTGGAGCAAGCCGTCAGAGAGGGGTATTCAGAGCGAGATGTCGTAAGGCATCGCATTCTGGAGTGCCCTGTCGGTTGGTTCATGGAAGCTGATGGCAAGGCATTTGATCATGAAGTGTTCCACGATTACGTGGTGGCTCATGGTTATGGCGAACCTTCCAGCGAAGCCTATGAGCTGGCGGAGCGGTGGTTCTGGCAGGGCAACGATTATGCGTTGATAGCTGCGGAAATAGTTGCTCGTGATCTTTGTGTTCGTGATGACGAAGATGAGGACTGATCCTATGGATGCTGTAGCGCATATAGCAGCAGATAACCTTGTACCGGCATGTGGAGGTGCAGAGAAGCCGTTTACCGTTAGTGGTAGACAGTGGCTTTACTGCTATCACCCAGCCAGTGGGAGGCACTGCTACTTAGACCTCGATAATGACCGTCCAGTCTGGCATCGAGGATTTCATCCTGCTTTTCATCCTGAGCTTGAGTTCGCTGATGAAGCTGAGTTGCTTCGACCAGTTGAGCGAAAGCCTGACCATGAAGAGCTGGAGGATTTTTACTTTTAACCCACGGGGCCGCTCTTCCTGATGGGAGACGGTCCTCCATTCTCAAAGGAGAAGACCATGAAAGATCACAGTCAAACGATTGTGTTCCCTGGGAACAATGTTGAATCACTTGCTGAGGCTAACGCCATGTTGAGCGCTGTGTCGGAAGATGCACGTAAAGCCAGCAATACGGAAGACAAACGTGACCTTGAATCGCTTCAAGGCTGGCTGGAAGAGAACATCAATTCTCAACTGGCAGGCGTGAAGTAACTATGACTGTAACCCCACTGGGGGCTTCATGCCCCTGTGGGGGCATGGTGCCCGTAAAAGGAGTCACCATGAATGCAGTGAAGATGATCCAGAAGGAAAACCAGCTTGAGCTGCCGCTTTTCTTCCTGGATGAAGAGCCGAAGACCGCAGAAGTCATTCCATTTGAGCCAAAGCCTGAATGGACTGATGATGAGGTAAGGCAGTTACGTGATGGGCTTTTATGGCATAGCCTTAGAGTCCTTGCTGATGGTCGAGCTGGAAGTGAAATCAAGCAGGAAACGATGGCTTGGGTGATGTCCGATGAGGTACATCCATTCTCATTTGTGGTCTGCTGCGATGAAGCAGGTTACGATCCATCTGGAGTAAGGGAAGGCGTGAAGTCTATCCTAAACCGCTTAGCGCGGGTTAAAGCGGGGGGTTAACCCCCTGCTTTCCCAGTGGCATCGACTTTCACATGTGAAAGTTTGTGCCCCTCGGAAAGCAAGATTTTGCTCTCTGTCGAGAGTGAATAGTGAGGTAGCTGGCCTCCCCAAACAAACAGCATTCTACATAACCCTTGGGGGATCACTGCCCCTCGGGCTGGTGGTTCCCTGACAAACATGGAGCCACAACTATGACTACTCTTGCCAGCTTTGCGAATCCGATTTCTGTTATTCAACGCTCACCAACCAGTGGGGTGTTTGGCACAAATCAGTTCGTAGGAGACAAAGAGGGATTTGTACAAAAGGTGCTCGGAAAGTGGTACTGCAATCCAGGGAATACCATTCCCGTTGAGAGCATGTCCCACCTTGAGCAGGCGGAGAAACTGTATGACTTCTATGTCAAGTATCTCCAAGTGAAAGAAAAGATCTCTGTGAACCTTGGCCGGGTGCTGCATAAGCTGTACAGCACTGGTTCTATCAAGGAAGCAGAGATCGTGCTTGAAGCAATAAAGGCTCAGGCTGGCGTAACAGCTTGAGCAATCTACTAACCCTAAACCGGGTGCATCCGCCCGGTTCGGGACGTGGTGCGCCCCCAAACTATTTGGAGTGCATCATGGAAAAACATAACCTCAAATCCGGATTCAGCATCTATTTCGCTGACGTCCATTTCGAGAAACAAGTCTACGCATTCGGCTCAGGACTTGGCTTCACCTCTGTGATTTACGCCTACTCGCTGGGCCGAGATCCGGAAGAAGCTGAGAAGCTGGCGCTTGAAAAGTACGACTCTGACGAAACGAAGGTGAAGAAGGTGCATGTCAATCTGGCTCGCAGCCAGGACATCAACCGCTACACCTTCCCTGAACAAATGGCTGGCTTTGCTAATGCCATTCAGTCTCACGGCATCGCTGTGAACTGAGAACCACTTTAAACCCATCGGGGCCATTACTTCCCGATTGGGACGGTAGTGGCCTCTCAACCGAAAGGAGAGAGCTCATGGCTACTATCGTAAACACCAAGTTAGGAGAACATCGAGGCAAGAAGCGCGTCTGGCTGGAAGGCCAAAAGCTACTGCGTGAAGGTTACTATCCTGGCATGAAGTATGATCTGGAGCTGAAAGATTCCCAGGTTGTGCTTCGCGTCAAAGAGGAGGGTAAGTTCACCATCAGTAAGCGCGAGCGCAATGGCCGGGTGTCTCCAATCATCGATCTGACCGTGCAGGAGCTTGCTACCGTTTTTGACGGTGTAGAGATGCTCCGCGTGTTCATCCGTAACGGCGCAATTGTGATCTCTGCTCACCATCAACAAGAGCGAGTGATCGAGCGCGTCAACCGGCTTATCAGTAAGCTGGAGAATGGAGAATCGCTTTCGGTATGCAGCCTCTTTCATGGGGGTGGTGTGCTTGATAAAGCGATTCACGCCGGTTTTCACAAGGCGGGAATTGCCAGTGCCATATCTGTGGCCGTGGAGATGGAAGGGAAATATCTCGATTCGTCTTTGGCAAATAACCCGGAGCTTTGGAACGAAGATTCTATTGTTATCGAATCGCCAATCCAGGCTGTGAATCTCAGCAAACGCCCACCACAGGTGGATGTTTTGATGGGGGGCATACCGTGTACCGGCGCGTCAAAGTCAGGTCGCAGTAAGAACAAGTTGGAGTTTGCCGAATCGCATGAGGCGGCAGGTGCCATGTTCTTCAACTTCCTGCAATTCGTAGAAGCGCTAAACCCAGCCGTTGTGCTGATTGAGAACGTGCCTGAGTACCAGAACACCGCTTCGATGGAAGTGATTCGTTCGGTGCTCTCTTCGTTGGGTTACTCCCTACAAGAGCGCATTCTCGACGGCAATGAGTTTGGGGTTATTGAGCGCCGCAAGCGTCTTTGTGTTGTTGCGCTTTCCCACGGGATCGACGGGTTTGAACTTGAGAAGGTTCAGCCTGTTCGCACCAAGGAAAGTCGCATACAGGACATCCTGGAGCCAGTTCCGCTCGATTCTGAACGTTGGAAGTCATTTGACTATCTGGCTGAGAAGGAGTTGAGAGACAAAGCTGCTGGCAAGGGGTTCTCTCGCCAGCTTCTGACTGGCGACGATGAGTTTTGCGGCACCATAGGTAAGGACTATGCAAAATGCAGAAGTACCGAACCTTTCATTGTTCATCCAGAACAGCCGGAGTTGTCTCGCATCTTTACACCGACAGAACATTGTCGAGTGAAAGGGATACCAGAGGAACTCATCCAAGGTCTGTCGGACACTATTGCCCACCAGATTCTCGGGCAATCGGTAGTCTTTCCCGCGTTCGAGGCTTTAGCCCTCGCATTAGGGAACAGCCTGTGGAGCTGGGTTGGAATGATGCCAATCATGGTCGAAGTCGTGGATGAATCACAGCCGGTGATCGGTGGTGAAGACTTCCATTGGGCAACGGCATTGGTTGACGCAAAGGGCACTCTCAAGCTGTCACCGGCAGCGAAAAAACAGGGGATGCCCTTCAACATTATGGATGGTCAATTGGCTGTCTATTCACCTAACGGAACTAAAAAGAGCTGCGGCCATGAGCCTTGCGAATATCTCCCGGTAATGATGTCCGGAGACGCAATCATGGTCACTTCATCTTTGGTTCATTAGTAACTCACCGGGGCAATGCCGAAAGGCCTTTGCTCCGGCCTATCCGAAAGGAGAGTAATCATGAAAATCGAAACTGTTGTGCCTTTACCTCCCGAGGATTCAGGCCTTCAACACTGCATTGCCAGGTTCCATAACCGCAACATGGATTCCAAGCGAAAAGACAAGACCCGTTTTTTCAGGAGGGAGCCGGTTATGATCGTAAACCCAGAGACCAAAGCAAAGGTTCTCCGGTATGCGATGGGCAACCCTGGGAATTTATCCATCACAAAGCTGGCGGTCGCGCTGGATTACGATGCGGTAGATGCTCTGGGTGTTCGTTTTAAAGACACTGTAAATCTTGAGGTTCGCAGAGCCAGGCGCTGGGAAGTCTGGCAGTGGTTCTGGAACCATCCGGATCAAAGTGTCCAACTGTCAATCAAATTGGGCGTGGTTGGCGCTGTGTTGGGAGTCATGGGCTTCCTGACTGGCGTAGCTCCGTACCTCTTGGGATAAACCAATAAAGCCGTTAACGGGCAATGTAAGTCCGGAGACGGCTTGCATTGCTCTCTCGAAAGTGGAGAGTCAAATGAACACATTAGAACAACTTGTAAATCAGAGAGTGCTTGAGGAAGGTCTGAAAAAGGCGAAGCCATTGGCCGCGCAAATGGGGCTTGAATCTGTACCTGATGAGATGCTTGAAATGATCTGCCCAAACTTGAACTACTCTGGGCAGTTTACGCCAGCTCTGTACGCGAGATTTCAAAGCGTAAAGCGATTACTGAAAGAGTTGTCGGAACAAACCTCACCTAAGCACGGGCATATTGTGAAGTTTACCAACCAATATGGGAGCTACGATGAGTCAGCTTTGCTGTTCAAAGAAGGCGACGTCAGAAACCAGAACTTGGTTGCTTGTGTGGGCGGGAAGACGCTAAATCTCGGAGAGCTAGAGCTTCGAGATTATGGGCTCAATATGCACATCGGTTGCGGTGGACCATTTGAGCCGATCTCAGAAGCGCAGATTCAGTCCTTGTCTGAGTTTGACTTCTATGAGACGACCTACAGATTCTGGGGCCAGAATCCATGTGGAAACGGGATGATAGACATCACCGTCCCTATGAAACGTTGGTTCTTGACTGTGTAGCTTCAACCTGAGTGCGCCGAGAAATCGGCGTACCGGCCCCTTAAAAAGGGTAATCAGCGCAGGGGGAAACCCCGCGCTTTCCCAAGCATCTCGGTTTCCCAGGGTGCTTCGGAAAGTGCCTTAGGCGCTCAAGTGCGGTAGCTGGCTGCCAAAAACAAACAGCAAATTATCAACCCTGACGGGAGCACCTCCTGTTAGGGGGGCTCCGTCATAAACTGAACGGAGATATAGCATGTCTAAAAACGTCAACGATGTTTTTTCAAACCGAACTTCTTTGGAATGTACTGTAAATGCAGCGCTGGATCGTCGTATCGGTCTGCGTGTCGGGTTCCCTCATTACAGAGAAGGAGCAAACGGTGTGGTTTGTGAGATCGAAGCAGAGTACCCATTGCTCAACACTCATTCGAGTGTTGCATGGCCCCTGCTCGATGAACTCAACAGTTACACCATCCAAAAAAACCAATCGCTCATTGATCACATTGATAATGCGGTCGCTGAACTGTTGAAACACAAGGCTCGTCTACAGCTTGATATTCAAAAGCTGCAAGACGGTGACATTGATCTGGTGAAACAGGCCAAGCAGCAATACGAAGACAACCAGATGTCGAGTAGCAGCTAGTTCAGGTCTGATAGCCAGGATTCAATTTTAACCCTACCGGGGTGCTTTCCCGGAAGGGATGGGCACCCTGCTAATCCAGGAGGCCCTATGCAACAAACATTAAACTTTGATCTATCAGAACAACCCATCCCAGTGCTTTTGCGTGGGGATAAGTGGGATTCTGTTTGGTCAGAACTGACTGATAACGAGGATTTGAACTTCGTTGATGCCAGTAGAGGAACCAGTCTGTCATCGTTGATCACGTCATCGGTTGAGTCCATTCACACGGCCTTAATTGATGGGTGGACCATGATGATCGGCTATTCCAGTGGTAAAGATTCTGAAACGGTCTTGCACCTGTTCCTGATGGCCCTGATCCGGGCTGTAAGGAGTGGGGCGACCATCAGCCAGCACCACTTCATCTTGCACACTGACACACTGATCGAAAGCCCAGAGGTAAGGTGGCTGGCGGATCAGAAACTGGCCGAGCTGGAGCGTTTCATTGCGAAGGAAAACCTTCCTCTGACCATCGTTCTAGCAAAGCCTGGGATCTCGCAGAGTTGGACGGGCCGAATCCTTACTGGGAGGGGGTTGCCTACGTTTTCCAACTCCACGGCCCGCCAGTGTAGCCAGGATTTAAAAATCACCTCTGCCAAAAGAGCGAAGGCAGCTTATATGCGAGAGCTTCCCAAAGAGGTTCGACAGAAAGTCTGCCTTTTGCTGGGCAGTCGTGATGCTGAAAGCACTATTCGTGCGGCCAACATTGCAAAACAGCGAGGAAGCTCAGATCGCGTCATTAAGACGAAAGATGGGGGTGAGCTGTATGTGGTGAAAAACTGGTTGGCGAGTGATGTCTGGGAGTTCTTACTATCCGCTGGCATGGGCTCAGCATATCCTCTGCCAAGTTACTTGGAGAGCAATGTCACTACGGCAGAGCTTTACAAGGCGGCAACAGGGGAGTGCGTGTGGTCGGCAACAGAGAAGAAGGCCAGTGACGCCTGTGGCGCTCGCTTCGGTTGCTGGGCTTGCCAGGCTGTTGGGTTGGATAAGTCAATGGAGACGTTGCTTGCCACGGACCCTGAAAGGCATGGCTATATGTCGGGGCTGAACCGCATCCAGCGCTACTTGGCAAAACGCCGGTACGCATGGGAAGACCGCCATCCCGTAGGTCGAACGATTTACGAGGGCGGATACATCAAAATACAGCCGGACGTTTACAGTCCTGTTTTCCTAGAACGATTGCTTCATGTCTGTTGCAGCATGGACTACATGGAGCAAAAGAGAGCTGATGAGCTGGCATACAAGCTGGCTACTGGTCAAGCAGAGGATAACGACTGGAACCGTCGAATGGCAGAGCCACAATTCCGGATCATATCGGAAGAGGCTTTAGTCCATATCGACTTCATGTGGGCCTTCCATCATTTCAATGATAAGCCTTTCCATGCCCTGGAGATTTACCACAGGGTTTGGTCGATGGGTGATCTGGACTTGCTGGAAGACGAGCCGCAGTGTGAAACCGTTCCTCAGTCACCAATTCCGAAGCCATTGTGGTTGAAGGTTGGTCGCTGGGGCGATGGTTCGCTTTCTGATGGCTTGGCCGATCCGTTAGCGGAAATGGCTTACTTTGACGGCGGGGATGACCCGTTGGCAGCGCAAGTGATCAATACCGCAGACGGAAAGAGAAGGGTGGTTTGCTTCGCAGAAGATGATGAAGTGAAAGTCGATCCCGACTCCGCTGCGTTCATCATCTGGAACGAATACCCGCGACTAAGGGAGTCTGTACTAAAGGGACATTATACGCCCGGTAGTGCAGCGCAGTTCTACCTTCGGTTCGGAGCAATCCAGCTTGCGAAAGGAAAAGGCGCTTTGTATCACCGTATGATGCAAAGAGGTCAAACCTACCACCAGATGGGCCTTACAGGGCTACAGACGATGGAAGGAATCCAACAGCGCAAGGATGTCAAAGTGCTTAGCGATGCTAAGTACAAAGATCTGGTGAAGCGAAAAATCAAGGGAAGACTGGCAACGGTACGCTGGTGGGTCAACTTGCACTTAACGTTCAAGTACCATCTGCACCACCGTACTCCGACGGGGTTGTTCATCGAGAAGCAACTTGACCAGGAAGCAATGGAAGAACAGAAACGGCATCAGGAGCGATGGTTTAACTACGTGACTGACGCGATGCTTTGTTACTCCAGCGCATTCTGTATGAGCGTCATGGAAGGGCGAGAGGGGAGCGGAAACGCCAACATTCGTCGTTACATGGCCGCGACCAGAAGGAAGGCTTATACGGCCCTCTGCGAGCTCTTGGACAATACTGACGCCCAGTGGGTGAATGATGTGGTCCAGAGTGCCGTAGGGCAGTATGAGGCGATACAGGCAGCCCTAACCGAAGGTTCCGCGCTTGCTATCTATCTCGACTGGATCAACCTACTGTCAAAACGCCATCCAGCCTCTTTGGAGCGACATGTCAGAACGATGATCAAGGCGGTTCAACGCTTACATCGCCGCGACGACACAGAGTTGCAAAGAGGACAGCAAGGCTTGTCCTTGGCCGCATAAAAAGCCCTCCTTCGGGAGGGCTTTTTCTTTTGCACCCCAAAAGGGCAATTACAGCGTTTTACCCTTTTAGGTGGCTGTCATACTCTTTGTTCATTGTCAGCGCTTGCTGGCTATAACGGTAGCTGGCCCAAAACAGCAATAACCTAACCCCTCGGGAGGAAACCCCTCCTGGGTTCTCTCCCACAAACAAAGGAGAGAAGCATGAGCCTAGACAAGTTAAGTCGGCTGGTGGACCAACAACGAAAGACCCAGGATGAAATCGACAATGAAATCATTCTGGCCGTCAAAGAGGTGTTGGCTACAAACTCAGTCGGTTTAGCCCGTGAGCTTGTTGGGGGTGTCCCGCAAGATCATCCATTCCATCCGTTTTTACTCGCTATAGCTAAGCAGCTTGACCCGAGATAACTAAGTAACCCAACCGGGTACACCAAGGCCCGGTCGGCTTTGGTGTACCTCCAACCAATTTTGGAGGCACTATGTCTAATTCAAATTTCGGCTTTCTAGCTCTGGCCTTGCGCCAACGCCTGATCAAACGCTGGTCACTGATGCACTCTGTTCAACCGGAGTCTGTGTTGGAACACAGCGCTGTTGTTACCCTGCTTTCCTACCTGGCTGGCAATATTGCCATTCAGCAAGGGAAGTCGGTGGATCTGGCAGTCATGCTTGCTCATGCTTCGTTGCATGATGCAGCCGAGGTTCTCTGTTCGGATGTTGTAACACCGGTCAAGAAAGCAAACGCTGTTTTGCAGCGTGAGTTTGAACGACTGGAAAAGGCCGCAGAGGACAAACTCATCCAGACTCTTCCCGAAGAACTCCAGGATGCAGTCGCCATAGCCTTCGCTCCCGGTGGCTATGAACAATCACTGGTTAAGGCCTGTGATACCTACTCCGCTTACATCAAGTGCAAACTTGAGGTGGCCGCAGGTAATGGCCTTGAGTTCCAGGATGCTCTCAGCAAAATGGAACGTGTTGTTGCTCAGGTGAAATCGGACTTCCCGGAAATCGACGCTCTGGACAAATGGTTTGGTAACGGACTCGGCCATTCAGTAGATAAACTGCTGGCAGGGGGTAACGATGACTAATCCAATCCCTGGCGACATCAAGATTAAGGACTTTGGCCGCGACCGGAAATTCCGTTCGGTTGATGAGCTTCAAAGCACTTTGTCAGAACAGTACAAAGGTCAGCATGTCAGCATCGTTTACCCTGCAAAGCCCAGCGGTTTACTCCGCACGGTTTTTGTCAGTGTCGATGATGCTGGTGGCGTGAATCGAACCTATGGGGACCAGTCTCCTGTCGATTTTTCTGCCATCAAAGATGACCTGTATGTACCAAGTGACCTGTAGGAGAGCACTAGCTATGGTGGTGATCATCGTAAACACAGGACACTATGAGTTTATCGGCCTTGGTGAGACCCACGGACAAGCCACAGAAGGGCTTTTGAAACGCTGGGACGAACACTGCGAACGTAATCCGGATGCTGAGTCTGGTTACATGCAGGAGCTGATAGAAGAAGGAAGCGCACAAGTTGTCGAGATGGAGCCCGGCTCCGCCGTAATTTACGGACTTGACGGCTAAGCCTTCTCAACTAACCCACTCGGGCGCATCATCCCGAGAGGGTGTGGTGCGTCCTAACCAAAAGGAATGCACTATGTCTAACTTTGAACAAGCTCTGGAGCGTACTGACGGTAAAACACTGATTCTCAGCAATGGGAGTAAGTGGGCAGGCCAAGACCCGGACAGCATTCAGACTTTACTGGATGTCCTGGGTGACAACGTTCTTGACCCGATGTTTGAGCAGTATCACTGTTATCGCCCATACCCGTTTGAACCAATGGTGAGGACGGGGCGAAATGGCGAAATGTTCCAGCCTTGGCTTGGGGCAGCCTGCTTCTTTGGGAACTTCCTGACCGTCTCTCATGTTTTCAACATCATCACGAAAGATGACGGTGTTGTTGAGGCCTTAACAGAGGCGATCCGGAAGAATATGGCGACTGAACAGTACCAGCAGAATGCCTATGAGCGTTATGCCGGTTGGTTCTACGCTGAAACCAGCGAAGGGTTAAGGCTAGTCTCTCCAAGTGAGGCTGCCGACATCCGAGCTGGCGCAGTTTCAAAGCTGCGTTACCCAAGAAACTTCGAGGTTATGAAAACTGCGGTTCTCAAAGGTCCTCGATTTGATACTGAATTAAACCGCAAGGCTTCTTAACCCAAACATTAACCCCACGGGGGACATCGGTCCCTGAGGGGATGGTGTCTCCCTCTGAAATTAAGGAGATACCAATGATTAAACAGCATTTTCAAAACGAACTGGTTAAGTGTGGATACCCGGATGATCTGACGATTGAGTACAGTCTCGGATACTGCCAGGGGGATGGCGTAGCCTTCTACGGGGATTTGAGCGTTGATGACGTCAAAGCTCTCATGAATCGCCTATTCAGCACTGAGCCCGGCCAAGTGGATGCTGTCAGCCGCGTGAAGAACCTGATGGCACAGAAAGACATTGAGAATATGCTTTCTGTCCTCCGCGAATATGGTTCCTGTGACCTGTCCATTACTCGGAATAGTCACGGGCATCACTACAGCCATTGGAACTGCATGAACATCGACGACAACGTGGACTTCACAGGGATCTTCCCTGATGATGATTCCATGATTGGCACCGGCATTGAAGGGATTAACCAGGATATGGTCGAGCGCTGGCAAGACCTCTGGGAACGCTTTGTGCTGGAGCTGGCGGATGATGTAAAAAGTCTTTCCAAGAAGCTCGAAGCGGACGGGTACTCGCTGATCGAGGCCTCTCCATGCGAAGATGAAGTGGTTTGGGAACGGGCCACTGAAAACTACCTGGTGCGTGTTACTGAACTCCCTGAGCGGGATTTCGATATGGGCCACTGGGATGACGAAGTAAGAGACCAAACAATTTGTTCTATCCTGGAAGGGAAAGAGCGAGTGCTTGGCCTACGTGTTGAGGTACTCTCTCGTGAAAACGAGATTGTCCTGGGTGAAGAGAGTCTGCACGGCTTGACCGTTGCCAGTGATGACAAGAGCTACGCTGGCTACAGACGAGAACTTCTCCGGGGCGCTATCCAGCAAACCAGGGACTTTTTCTCTCGCCACCTCAAAGCGGCATAACAAGGCAGGGGGAAACCCCTGCTTTACTTCCCAAGTCTTCTTACTCATGGTTAAGCCATCAGTAAGCAGATTTTGTCCTCCCTGAGGGCGAAAGCGTGCGATAGCTGGTCGCCAAAAACAAACAGCAAATTAACGTTAATTTATTAATCCCTGCGGGAGTCTATCTCCTGCTGGAGATACCTCCCGTTATTTCTGGAGGTATCCATGAACAAATTCCAAGACTTTAAGTTGGTTTATCGTCAAGGTGGTCGTCGCTTAGAGCGTGTCTTTAAGGACACTCTTTACGCGAATGTGAAGCGTGTCGCTGACTCGTTTCCTCCGACCGTTCTTTGGCGCATTCAGCCAGCGTAAAACTCGGAACCTTAAAGCTCGGCTTTGGCCGTGACCTTTCAATAACCCATGCGGGTACACTTCCCCGCACGGGGTAGGTGTACCCATTAACTTTGGAGTACACCTTATGAACCAAGTAGCTAAATTGGACCTCGCCCAAATCCGTCAACAAGCCATCAATGATGGTCTGCTGGTGGACCAATCTTCCATCGGTAAACAAGCTGGTTTCCTGACCAATGTGGCAGTGACCCCGGCAATTGTCGATGGAGTATTTGGTGCAGATGGTAAGCACTCGGTAGAAGACTTCCTTTTCATGTTTTTGCAGCTTTGTGTTGCTCAAACAAAGGTCGCTTTTACCGACAACAAGAATTGGGGAAAGATTCGTCTTTATTACCCCATGCCCACTGTAGATGGCTTTTTCAAACCCACTGAGGTTGTGATTAAGTCAGATCCTGTAACCGCAGATGTCACAATCATGATGGCCTCGGAAGATGGCACTCATTTGTGCTTGTGATATTCACAAAATTCGCCTCCGTTTCGGGGGCGACCTTTTTAAACCCCTCGCCGGGGAGTTCTCCCCGGCTGGGGAGCCTCCTTGGCACATTCTCCCGGTGTCGGGGTTTCCTTAAAACCCTGGCGACGGGGGTTTAAGGAAGCCTCGATGCTGGGGTTCACGCTAAGGAGAAAACCTATGTCTTACTACAAAGCTGACACCGTTCGTGAAGCTGCAAACGGAAACTGGCTATTCATCCTGGCGGCCCTAGCGCCCCATCTTGAACCAGCTCTCCGTAAACCTGGTCGTCATGTTTCTTGTCCTATCCACGGCGGGAAAGATGGCTTCCGACTGTTCAAGGATGCCCACCTGACTGGTGGCGGCGTATGCAATACATGCGGTGCCAATCATGATGGTTTTGAGCTGCTGATGTGGCTCAATAACTGGGACTTTAAACAGTGCCTGAGCGAGGTTGGTGATTATCTGGGCGTTGAGAAAGAGCAACCCCAGTATCAACAAGCCGCTGCACCGACACGAGCTCCTGTCCAGGCCAAAGCGCCTGTTCAGCAAGAGCCTATGAAGGTGAATAACAAGGTTCTCGATTCCAAGAATCGTAAAAAATCCATTGCCGGTACTCTGATTGCCCACGGTAAAGCTCCTTATGAGCATAACGAAGACAACGAGCTCAGCTACTTTGCCTTCATCCGTGACAAGAGCGGTTTGGAACGCACCATCTGGGGCGTGGATCTTGAAAGAGCCATTGGTGAAAGTGAAGCCAAGTATGGGGATGAGATCGTCATGACAAACCTCGGGCGCGAGCCTGTAACTGTCGTCGTTGAAGTTAAGGACGAGCAGGGGAATGTTGTGAGAGAACAACCTATGCAAACGCATCGCAACACCTGGCTGGTGGAACGTCGCGGCGCTACGGTAACGCAGTTCCGCGCTCGCTCGAACGGTGGTGTTGAGCCGGTGAGTCACCATGTTGAGTCGGCCCCTGTGGTCAACCGCACGGTAGAAGCTCCGGCACCGCAAGTACAACATGCGGCCACACAACCGGAAGAGCAAAGCAGCGAAAACAAGCCGAAAGTTGTTCCGATGTTTCGTGAACAACCTAAGCCTTGGCTGCTTGAGCTCCAAGAAGAAATGGAGAAGAGAATGGAGCGCGAACGCGCTTACAGTGCTCGTCTCCGTGAGAAAATCGAGAAGGTATGGAACGAGTGTTTGCCGTTCTCCAGTCATGTGACTGAGCCAATGCGTCTGTACTTCAAAAACCGCGAGCTTCTGTTCAAGGTTGATGAAGTAGAAAAAACAGACTGTCTGCGGTTCAATCCGGCTATGGCCTACTACGACGAAGATGGCAATGAAGTTGGGAAATTCCCGGCTATCGTCTGCGCTATCCGAGATGTGGAAGGCAACCTGGTAACGCTCCACCGCACCTATCTCACCCAAAACGGTAAAAAAGCCAAGGTCGGCAACGCCAAGAAGATGATGCCCATTCCTGACGGTTTGGATGTCAATGGCGCGGCCATCCGCCTCGGTGAACCGACTGAGGGTATCCTGGGTGTTGCAGAAGGGCTGGAAACAGCCCTGTCAGCTTATCGAGTCACTCAAATCCCGGTTTGGTCAACGGTCAATGCGACCCTGATGGAGTCCTTCGAGGTTCCAGAAGGTGTTCACACCGTACTGATCTGGGCTGACAAAGATAAGTCTGTGACTGGTGAGAAGTCAGCGAACGTGCTGAAAGCCAAGCTGGAGAAGCGCGGCATTCGTGTGTACGTCCTGCTGCCTAAACTCCCGATCCCGCCCAGAGCGAAAGGGATTGACTGGAACGATGTCCTGATGAGTCAGGGAAGCCTCGGTTTCCCGAATGCTCGCTACCTGCGCGATTTCATTGCGAGAAGGAGAGCTGAGTATGGCCGTCATTGATGTCTCGAAGGTTGATACAACGCCTGGTAACGACGCGGTGTGCCCCTTTTCTCCCCCTGAGGGGTGGGAGGGGGACTCTGCGGCCTACGTTGAGCTTATGCGGTCTCGGTATCGTCATCTGATGCACGGCCAGAGAATGATGGTGACAGCCTCCTTCGCAAGAAGGGAGCCTATCCAAGTTACTGGCCCGTTTGCTGATGAAGCGACGAAGATCATTAACTCAATGAAGATGAACAAGGCGAAGCCAACAGCTTTGTCTGCCTAAAACTTTAACCCTGAGGGGGTGTTCATGCCCTCTCGGGCATGATTCGCCTCCTCTTCAACTATGGAGGTAATCATGAAAAAGTTTTTGCGTATTAAGACGTGGTTTGTGCGTCTTTTCTCTCCTGACAAGAAGACTCTGGGAGCTATCGGTGAAGACCTGCGTAAGGTCGCCGTAACAGCCATCGGTGTCGGTATTGTAGGATTGGCTGTATCTGGGGACACTATAACCGTCAAAGAAGCCGGTTTGGTGTTGGTCATTGGGGTTATCCTGTGGATCTATGGTATAATCTTAACCAAGGTCAGCAATTCCTAAGGGGGTCAAATGGACGCTTTCACATTAGGCATGTTGGGGTTGCTCATTTTTTTCACTGTCGTCACTGGCGGCAGTCTGTATCTCTACCATGAGAAACAGAAGGAAAAAAAGCATCACAACGCCTAAAGAGTAACTGCGATAATGAACGTAAAGGCCAGCAATAGCTGGCCTTTTTTTATACTTGCAGTTTGAAGTGTTACATGTCACGATGAAGTTGGTGTGACATGTAACGGTAAAGGTGTTTTTTTGAAAGTATCCAATGAAGATGCTCAGGCTACGGCGATCTATCTCCTCAGAGCTGCTTCGCGCCCAGCTTTCTGGCGTGACGTCCCATTCGATAAGAAACTTGAAGCCGTGGACAGCCTGAACAGCATGGGGCGATCACCATCAGAACTCACTGAATGGATTAATAAATATCTGACAGCAGAGCAAATCAATAAACTCGGGACATCAATTAGGCAACGTCGCAGAAGGGGATATGGTGTTGGTAAAAGCATAACTATAAGCGATAAAGCCCACAGGATTTTGAAGCGGTTGGCAGAAGTCGATGGTTGCAATTTGTCAGAAGTGATAGAGAAACGCCTAGCCCGAGCTTATAAAAATACTTGGGACCACAAATAGAGTGGCACTAGGGGTTGCATTTTTAAAACCCGTGGTAGCATCTAAATGAACCCTAACGAATAGGGGTGCTGGCGGCGATGCCGACCATTATCCCGATAATGGAGAAATAGACCATGATGACACTGACTACTGTCTCGAAGAAAACTTCTAATAATTCAGCCCTTGTATTCTGGCGCGTTGGTACAAAACGGAAAGGCATCCTTGATGTTCGTATTGATTTTGACAACGAGGAGGCAGATCTTTTGGCTGAGCTCGTAGCCATTCGCTATCTGGCGCTGGACAAACAGGTTTTTTGCAGAGAGCCAGGTGCTGGTGCTGGTTACAAGCTGGTGGTATCCAAAGGTGCGATTAAAAAGCTGGCGCTGGGCAAATCCACCAAGGAGTTTGCATTCAAGTTTGCGGCTTGCCTCACTGGACGTTTAAAGGGCGCTACTATTGAAGTTTCGCAGAGCATGGAGTTTATGGATGAGCCGGGTGAGGGCAACGTTGAGCTCCTCGATGTGGACAAGCAAGCCTATACTCAAACCCATGACGAAATCTCTACACCGGCCATTGGTCCCGTCCTTGTTACTCAACATGCCATCGATCAGTATCAGGCCCGGATAACCTCTGGAGACCCTAAAAAACCGTGGGCCTCACTCGTTGGTCGCCTCCAGCATCCAGAGTTACAGGTTCAACCCTTTGACGAGAAAGTGGCTCGCCATAAAGCCAGAAAGTATGGCCGCGTAGATAACGTGGAAGTCTGGGGCCATAGAGATTCCAAGTTCAAGTACCTGATGGTGATCAACGACGACAACCAAAAACGTGTTCTTGTCACAGTGTTTGAGCGAAATGAGTAACCTGCTTCTCATTTGTTCTGAATACACAACCTCTCCAAATCACGTATTCATACCCTAAAAGGGCAAAAACGCAGTCGTTGATAACGACTCTCCCACCTGAAAATAGCTCCAGCATAAAAACTGGAGCTGTAAATGAGATCGAGACCTTCCCTTTTACTGATGCGAAACCTGCGGTCATTGGCCGTTGTGGTGCTCGCAACTTTGCCATGCGTTGCTTTTGCACAATGGCGGGTTGTAGCCGTGAGCACCGAAGTAGACAAAATGCGCTTCAACACCATCATAGACGCGCATTCCTTCATGAAGAATTATCGCTCTGGTGAGGAGCAAGGGAAGGGAACGCCAGTTGGGGATGCGCTTTATCCGGTTGCCAGTTATGGTGATGGCCGTTATGTCTCCAGGATCTGTTTTAAGTATCTAGGTGCTACTGGCGATTATGACCCCACTACCTGCACTGGCGACCCAGCTACGGTCTACTGGCGCTCAACCTATGTTCTGCCGGGTGAGATGGATAAAACACCGTTCCTGGACAGGGATCTCGGCTTACCAACAACGACCATGTGTGTAGGGAACCCTATCCATCTTGGCACCGGCAACAAGTTCCAGGCTGAACTGGATTATCAAAGCGGAGGCTCCGACCCTTTCACATTCACCAGATACTACAATAGCCACCTTCCTGATGAAGAGCTCGGCGGCTGGCGGCATACCTACTCGCGGAGCGTCGAGGTCAACGCCTCGAAGTACGGTGAGAACATGGTTGTCCTGCACCGGCCAGAAGGGCAACAACTCGCGTTCTACAACTCGTCCTCTGTCTGGGTGCCAACATGGAAAACCGATGATACCTTGACGAAGGATGCTACCGGCTGGCGTTACACTCAATCTGACGGGGTAGTCGAGGCCTATGATGAAACCGGACGACTGACCGGCATCGAGAAGCCCAACGGCAATCACATCACCCTGAGCTATCTGAACGGAGAGCTATCCTCGATCACTGACGGCTTTGGCCGCAACATCCAGTTCCAGCATCAAGATGGCCGCATGGTCAGTGTCACCGATCCTGCTGGTGGCAGTATTCAGTACCAGTACAACAGCGCTGGCAAGCTGGCGGAAGTGATCTACCAGGACAATACGAGCCGCAGCTATCTCTACGATGACCCGAATGCACCGGGTTTGCTCTCTGGGCTGGTGGACGAGAACGGCAACCGTTTCGCCACATGGGGATATGATGCTCAGGGGATGGCAGTTCTAAGTGAACACGCCGGGGGCGCAGAGAAGACTCAGGTAAGCTACAACGCTGACGGAAGCGTCTCTGTCACCAACGCCCTCGGCCACGTTCAGCGATATACCTACAGCCGTCACAACGGGATGCTCAAGCCTGATGTTGTTGAGGGTGCGCCGTGTACCGGCTTTGTGGGAGGCAAGGAAACCTACGTCTACGACAGCAAAGGCCTCGTCTCCAGCATTACAGATCGTGCTGGACAGAAGCGCACGTTCACCCATAACGACCGGGGATTGGAAACCACCCAGATAGACCAGGATGGGGGCAAGGTTACGACCGACTGGCTTCCTTCCAAGTCGCTCCCTGCAAAAATCACGGAACCAACCAGGATCACTGAGCTTACCTACGACACTCATCTCCGGGTGATAAGCCGCAAGGTCACAGATCGCAGCTCGGGCGCTTCCCGGACATGGACCTACACCTATGCCCCTGTTGGTACAGGAAAGCCGAGCCTGTTGGCCTCGGTTGATGGTCCGCGCACCGACGTCAGCGATGTTACGACATTTGACTACGATGACCAGGGCAACCTGATCCGGACAACAAACGCGCTGGGGCAGGTGATGCAGTTTGGTGACTACGACGCGAACGGTCGCGCCGGGACCATTCAGGGCGTCAACGGTGTAACCCAAACCCTCACCTATGACGCCAGAGGAAGACTTGTCAGCTCCACTGGACCAGAAGGAACCACGGCCTACAACTATGATGCTGTGGGCCTCCTGAGCTCGCTGACTAAGCCAAATGGTGCAACCGTCAGCTATGAGTACGACGCTGCACATCGGCTGGTGGCGGAAACAGATGCACAGGGCAACCGGCGCGAGCTTGAGCTCAATGACCTCGGGAACCCAGTAGAAGAGCGACTGCTCGATGCGCTGGGCCAGACCCGTTGGATAGAGCGCCGGATCTTCAACGAAATCGGCTGGCTCTCCAGTGTCTCCGACGCCTATAGCAATCAGTCATCGTTTTCCTACGATGTGGTGGCAAACCTGATACAGGAGACCAGTCCCTCTGGTAACACACACTCCTACAAGTACGACGGCTTCCATCACCGGACACAAACGACCGATCCACTCGGGAAGGTCACGCAGGTGCTCTACAAGGATACCGGCGATGTTTACCGTGTCTCCGACCCTCGTTCGCGCCTGACCTACTACAGCTACAACGGCTTTGGCGAAGTGACTCAGGTCCGGAGCCCGGACACCGGCACCACCGACATTACCTATGACGAAGCCGGTAACGTGGCAACGCGCAAGACGGCCAAGGGACAAACCACAAGCTACAGCTACGACGCGCTGAACCGGATCATCGAGGCATCCAGCGGTGTCGCTGGCGAATCGCCAATTCTGTACGGGTACGACGAAGCAACCTCACCATACGGCATGGGCCGCTTGACCTCAGTCGATGATGGCAACGGTGTCCGGAGATATGGCTATACACCCGAAGGATGGTTGGCTTACGAGACCTGGGAAACCCACGGGCAGAGCCTTACTACCCAGTACCAATACGATGGTGCAGGCCTCATCACGAAGATCACGTATCCCAGTGGTCGTGAGGTTTCCTACACCCGTGATTTAGCCGGTGACGTCATCGAGGTGGCAACGACACAAGCAGGCACCACAACAAGCCTGGCAAGCCAGATCGAGCGAGCGCCCTTTGGCCCCGTCACCAGTATGGTCAGATGGAACGGCATTTCAGAAAGTCGCTCTTTGGATCTCAATTACCGAGTCACCGGCATCGACGCTACTAGAGTGCATTCGCTGGTCTATCGGTACACGCCAGACTCGTTGATTTCAGCCATAGACGACAATCTCAGCTCATCAGTCAATCAGTCACTCGGTTATGACGCGGTTGGCCGCATCACCTCTGCTGAGGGGCTCTATGGCGTTTTGGGCTATGGCTATGACGCCACCGGCAACAGGACCTCGATCACGACCGATGGCCTGAGCCAAAGCTACACCATCAACTACATGAACAACTGGCTGGTGAAGACTGGGCAAACCTCCAGAAGCTATGACGCCAATGGCAACCTGACGAAGCAGGGGGCGGATACCTTCACCTATGACAGCCAGAACCGGCTGGTGGCCGCAACGGTCGCTGGAGTGACAGCAGCTTACACCTACAACCATCTGGATCAGCGTGTAACTAAGACCCTAAACGGCCAGACCCGCCTACTGATTTACGGCTTGGCAGGAAACCTCATCGAGGAGCTGGACGCAGCCACTGGAGACGTGCTGGCGGAGTATATCTGGCTCGATGGCACCCCCTTGAGCTTTGCTCAGTCAGGACAGACCTATCAAGTCCACGTCGATCATCTGGGCACCCCGAAGGCGCTAACCGACGCCAGCGGCCAAGTGGTTTGGAAGGCGAGCTACAGCCCGTTCGGTAAGGCCAGCATCACCACTCAGGGGCCGACCTTCAATTTGCGGTTCCCAGGACAGTATTACGACGCGGAGACCGGGCTCCACTACAACTGGCGGCGTTACTACGACCCGAATACCGGGCGTTACATCACCAGTGACCCGATTGGGCTGGCTGGTGGGATTAACACCTATGCCTATGCGCTGAGCAACCCGATAGGCAATGCAGATCCAACAGGGGAGTTTGTGCCGCTTCTTCTGGGGGCTTATGTTGCCATAGACTTTGCCTTGAGCGCTTGGGACGCCTATGACACCTTCAAGACCATCACCAGTGATTGTGCGACCTCAAGAGAAAAGTGGATTTCCGGGGGGCTTTTTGCTGCTGGGATTATCCTGCCTGGCAACTATAAGGCGCTAGGGAATGTTGCGGAACGCGCTTTTAAAAATACGGCTGATGATTTTGTAGACCTAGCCAGTTCCCAGAGACGTAAGCATATTCTTGATGGTGACGCCACTGGTGGAGGGCATCGAGCAGGAACAGGCAAGCCTGGAAAAAGTGAGTTTCCTCAAAGTTGGTCTGATGAAAAAATTATGCACGTCATTTCCGATATAGCTACCGATCCAAATGTTTCTCGAAAGGCTGGGCGCGGTGGTAGGACTATTGCAGAGGCAGTTAAAGAAGGTATTAATGTTCGTGTAATACAAGAATCTAATGGTGATATTGTTTCAGGTTTTCCAACAAACGTACCAAGGAATCCAAAATGAAAAATGAATATAGAGAAATTGAATCCACGCTAGATCTTTTGCTTATGGTGCTGTCTGATTCGTTTTCTGAATCTGAAAGTATAGAAGTGCAAGAATTTATTGATGTGGGTGAGTATGGAATCGCACTAGAAACTATCATTGACATTATTAATGAAGAGTCAAAGAACATAACAAATGAAGCTGAGTTTCTGATTGAAAAAGCAGGGAGGATAATGAATATGGATACTACATCCATTGTAGATAAGATTTCAAAACATATAGATAAATAATAAGATGAAAAAAACCGGTTTAAAATATAGAGCAGTATATCTGCTTGGATTTCCGTTAGCTGGAGCCTTTATAGGAATTGCAGTGTTCGCTTTATTAAATTATGTGAATGGGCCTCTAAGCAAATTCGCCTTATATCTGTCCGTTGGTGTTTGGGGGGGGTATGGAGTGTTCTCAGGAATCTATGGATACTTAAATCTAAGGAAAATATTAAAGTTAAAGAGAGCTAATGAGGAATCCAGGGATTAAATACGGCTCACATGGTTCTGCTATTGGCGCAGCATTGGGGACGGCTTATGGAAATCAATAACTGGTTTGATTTTATTATATACACAATTTATTTCTTTGGGGTTGTGATAGTTATCCTTCCTACTGGGGTTATCTTTCTTTGGTTGACATTGAAAAATCTAGTCAAAATGAGAGCCCCGAGATACGAAAAAAAGCACTACAAGTATTTCTCTGCAAGAAATAGATTTGAAGTGTGTGTTGCAGGTGTTTTTTCTGTGGCTTTTTCTGTTTGGTATCTGTTTTTTGCCAAAGGGGGAAATCTGTTTCTTTATCCGTCAGAGGTAATGAGATTTTTTTCAGGCGGATGATAGTGTGGATCAGGCTCTGGCGTTGGCCCAGCCGCCGCCAGCGGCCAAGTGTTTGGAAGGCGAGCCATCATAGAGTCAGTAGAGAGAGATACTTTTGGAAATCAATAGTATTATGATTGGTACAAATGAGTTGTAGCTCCATATTTTAAAGGGGGATTTCAGAGAAATGAAGAATAAGAAGGTAATAACTTTGATAATGGCCGCAGCCGCATCATGCTCGTCAGTCTATGCCGCGACATTACCGACCAGTGAGGTAGACGCATACATACTTGCGATGAACACCATGTCACCTATCACTGCAAAGTACACCATCCAGTACAAGCAAGCGGTTGAGCAGAAATGCAATACAGCCCTGAGCGTTGAGCAGCTCAACTCAAAGGCATTCACCAATGTTGTCCAGGCAATGGTGAGTAGTGAGACCGTCGATAGAATGGGGCTTGATGCTGCTGGTGGATCACTCCAGGATACCCTGTCTGTGATCGGCAAGAACGTCACATGCAGTGACCTGAACGCGCCATTTAAAGCACTCTTGGATGATAAGGACTTCACCAGAAAGCATCAGCACCTATCGAAGGTGCTGCATACTTGGAATGAAGTTGTTTCTCAAAGCAAACCCTGAGTAACAAAAAGGAGCCTAACTGGCTCCTTTTTTAATGGGGATGATGTTACGTTCGTGGACGTTATTTTCACTCGGGATATGTAACGTTGAAAAAGGCGTACCGACAAGAGAGTGGTCACATAGCTCTCCATAATAGATGAGCGACAAAATCTCTTGCTCGTTGATTTTTCCCACCTTAAAAAGGTAATTGATTATTGCTGTATCCAGTAGGTCGTGACACCCATTAAGCAGATCCACGATATTGGCCGCAGCTTCATTTTCCTCTCCGTCATCTCGACCGGCTAATACTGATTCAACCCAAGCCTCAAGGCTCGGATGTCCCTCAGCGAGCTCTATTTGACGGCACTCGTTCTCGATCAACCCTGTGATTGCTTCGTTGAGCGTTCCGCCATAAGTCGGCATGTTGAGAACAACTCCAAATCCGGGGATTTCTTTTTGGATTGGCTTCGCATCCTTGGGAGCTGATTTCAGCCACAGGAAAAACCAGATCCCAGAGCTTATGTCTTCCGGCTTGACCTGGTTGGCCGCAAGGAATTTGGAAACCTCGTTACAGATGATGCCATCTGGCGCTGCCATCTCGTAAATACCCGCCATCAGATCTTCAAGGCTCTTATACATATTATCTCTCGCACCTGTACATGATGTTTTCACTATCGTTGTTAAGCGTTTTTTCAGCAAGTATGTTCCAGCGAGACATCTTATACCATTCCATCCAAATCTGTAAAATTACCGTATTACCGTAATTATGATAATTACGGTAAATAAATTTGAGTTCCTCTTGCTGTTGTTCTACTTATTAAAATGTATCTTTGAAAAAGTAGAGTTTTTGGAATAGGATAGGTGGTGCTGAATGCCCACTTTTTACAAGGAGCGCGACCAGTGATTTTTGATGTAAGAGCGACCTTTGAAGTGGCACTCCAGACGGACACCCACCTGGTACTTATCGATCTGGATCAGGGAGCATCAGTTACGAACGATGCTGATGCAGTGATCGCCTGGTTGGCCGCAAACCTCGAAGGTGGAATTGGAAAACGTAAGGTGTACTACCGGGACACCGATGGACGCTTTGATGAGCTCAAGGTTAATGCCGGTGCTTTTGCCGGATTTGCACCTTGTAGCGAAGGCCAGCAGACCACCTTGGCTGGGATGCTCGGCCAGTAACTTTGTGTGGAGAACTCGATGTTAAACAAAAACAAATTTGAGAAAGTTTTAAAGAGAATCCTCGATAAGAACTTTGAGCGCTGCTCTATTTGCAGGAAACCATTCCCTGGACCGTGCCATACTTTTGCTGGTTTGGATTCGGACAATAAAGTTCAGAACGTAGGTTCTTGCTGTCGGACCAGTATTGTGGACTTGCGGCATGGAGGTGTGTATACGACCGCTCCTGTAGATACTCAAGAGGGGCAAAGTCAGGCGCGTGAGCTACTCGCAACACATCCTTGTAAGGGGATGATGGGACATGCTTAGCAAAAAAGTCTTTTTCATTAGTCAAGCGGAGGCCGAAAGACTGGAGCCGGTTCCCGGTGCGGCCATGATCTCCATAACTGACCCAGACAAGTCCCCTGCCGCTCTCGGACAGTGGGGGCAGTTGTACCGCGATAGCTTCTATGACGGCGGCTATTCTGAGAACACCATCCACACGATGAAGGCAGCGTTCCGGATGAATTACGCCTCTTACATTGACTCATCCCAGGCTGAAAAGCTGTCCACCTTCCTGGATGGATTGGTTGGTAGCGGTATCGATCAGATCTTCGTTCATTGCTATTACGGAGAATCCAGAAGTGGCGCGGTAGCGCTGTACCTCCAGAACAAACATGGATTCACTCCGAATAAGCCGATCACCAAGCCCAACCGAACAGTTTACGAATTGCTGTGCAATCCAACCAAGTTTGAACCACTGATGCAAAGCTACGAAACGCAACATATGGAGGAGGAACTACCTCTTCACCTCAAAATATGGGATTTTCTTCTCGTTGCGGTCGGGCTTAGGAGGTAACTTTGCACGACACAAACAATGACAAGGAAGAGCTAGTTTCACATGCGAAAGTAAATGTTCCGGCAGAACAAAGCATTCGCGGTGAACTGTTGCCGTCATCGAGCTCGCTCCGGAACATCCAGGACAACCCCGCCGTCGCCTATCTGGTGAGCCTCGGGTCAAAGCGAAGCAGGCAGACCATGAGCTCATTCCTCAACATTGTCGCCAAGATGATCGGGTTTCAGAACCTTCGTGACTGTGCATGGAGCTCAATGAGGCGGCACCACATATTGGCGGTGCTGGAAATGCTGGGGGATGCAGGGAAGGCTCCGGCAACGATCAACACCTACCTGTCAGCGCTCAAAGGGGTGGCTCTTGAAGCCTGGACGATGAAGCAAATTGATACGGATAGCTTCCAGCACATTAAGCAAGTCCGTTCAGTACGTGGATCTCGACTTCCTAAAGGGCGGGCACTTGAACGCCATGAGATTCGCAGCCTCTTTTTCACATGTGAAAGTGATTCAAGCGCCAAAGGGCTTCGGGATGCGGCCATTCTCGGGGTGCTCCTCGGGTGTGGCTTGCGCCGCTCGGAAATCGTTGCGCTGGACATGGGAAGCATGATCTACAAGGACCGCGCTCTCAAGGTTCTTGGCAAGGGCAACAAAGAGAGAATGGCGTATGTGCCTGGTGGCGCATGGAAAAGACTGGATAAGTGGGTTGAAGAGGTTCGAGGAACGCATGAAGGGCCTTTATTCCCGAGGATCAGGCGGTTTGATGATGTGACTGGAGAGCGGATGTCGGATCAGGCCATCTACCACATCTTGGAGACCAGAAGAGTTGAAGCCGGTCTGGAGATGTTTGCGCCCCATGACCTGCGACGCACCTTTGCCTCCTCGATGCTGGATAACGGTGAGGATATTGTGACCGTGAAGGACGCAATGGGCCACTCAAGCATTGCAACTACCCAGAAATATGACAGACGCGGCGATGAGCGTTTGAAGAGAGCGAGCCAACGCCTCGATATAGCGGATTAACAGCATGAATGATGAAGAACTCGAACTTGCCAGAGCCGAAGCCATGAAAGCCGATAGGTGCTTTTCAAAAGGACGGCTCAGGGACGAATTTCGGATGAAGCCTAAGCCAGGAGTAGAGCCAGTTTCGTTCTACAAAAACGGGTATGGTGGCCAATTTGGAGTGTACCGGATAGCAGATTGCCAACCAATGCGGAGAAGGGGTTGTTCACCGGCATCACAAAAGCAAATAAGGGCGCAATCCATCCTTTCGGTCAAGGCAAGAATGCGTAGCAACCTGGCAAAGGCCTCTGTCATGGCACAAAGGTGGGTCGCTCTGGAACCTCTGGTTCTCGATACCGAGACGACCGGACTTGGTGAAAGAGACCAGGTGATCGAGCTGGCTGTTACTGACATCAGAGGCGCGGTTCTCCTCTGCACCAGATTACGGCCAACCGTGGAAATAGACCCTCAGGCAATGGGTGTTCATGGCATCACCGAGACTGAGCTGTCGAATGAGCCTACGTGGACTCAAGTTGCGCCAGCTCTCGCCCGGCTTTTGTCGGGCCGTCATCTGGTGATATTTAACTCCAGTTTCGACAGTAGGATGTTGAGGCAAACAGCCAGTGCATTTGGAGACCAACTCTCTTGGTGGCAAGAGCAGAACTGTCTGTGCGCGATGAAGCTGGCGGCTGATGCCTTTGGCTCAACCAACCGGCACGGCACAATCTCACTTGCGGATGCCACCTGCGAGGCAGGTGTGAGCTGGAAAGGTCGAGCCCATTCAGCAGCGACCGACGCTATTGCCACCGCCGACTTGGTGACAGAGATAGCCAAAGTCCAACGTGACCTCGTGGTCCAGCTCCAGGAGCTTCAAAGCAAAGGTAATTTGGAATGACAGAACAATCCTACGGCGAAAGTCTCAAATTTTTCTCAGACTGGCAGAAGGACCCCGCGAAACGCACCGGCCTGAATGTGCAACACACGCTAACCAGAGGTGAATATCCTACGGTCAGCATCGAGATTGCGCCGATCAGGGCATCGGGGTCCAGCCCAGACTGGAAAAGCAAGATCACGGTGCAGCTCACTCGCGGCGAACTGACGGCGTTTTGCAGCGTTCTCTTTGGTTTGCGTAGCAAGGCTGAGGGTTCCTATCACGGCGACGCGAAGAATAAGAGCTTTGCGGTTTACAACAACGGCAAGGCCGGTGTTGCGATCATCCTTAGTGAGCGAGGAAACCAGCTCCAGAATTTCATCAATGATGACGACCGAATGGAGCTCGCAGTCTTCGCAGTTCGCCAGCTTTCCAACGCATGGAAAGTTACCCCTTCTGATGCCATCGCGCTGCTACGCCAATCAGCGTGGATGGACCGAAATTTGTCCTAATCGAGCAAATCTAGGCACTCTAAAAGTCGTCCTATAACCACAAAGTTAGACCATCATGCAAAGTGGGGTATAGAGGGTGCCAGCCCCACCCCAGCAGTCCCCCTCAGCCACATTTCTGGCTTGCCCCGCGCTTTTCTTCTTTCTCTCTTTTTCTCTCTTTTTCTCTCTCTTTCTCAATCTAATCTCACACACGAAGGTCAAACAGGGCACCCGCCGACGCGAAGCGGAGGCGTATTCTTGCCCCTCCCCCTCGTTGCATGATGGTCTAAATCTGTCTACTATGTAACCAATGAACTGTTAGAACAAACCCACACATAGGCGGCAGCATGGCTAAAAACTTCATATCAGAACAATTCTCGGCCATGTGCCGCGACTTAACGAACCTGTCCTCTCTTATCAAACGACTACCGCCACGGTACGCAAAAGTTGCGGCCATCCCTCCTACCGGAAAAGGAATGGAGAACGAGCCCGTCAACAAGATTGTCGTAACTGAACAAACTGGGCGCGAAGCTCTTGAGCTGGCAGCGCACAGCTACAGAGATCTTCACATCAACCCAGACTATTCGCAGAAGTCTGCCAGGCGCACCGTGGGGGTACTCTGGTTCTCCCCTTCCAGGATTGGTGTAGCTGACGAAATTGCGGCGACGGTTGAACGCATCAACGCGGCCAAAGCTGGTATCGAGGAGTTCATTATCTCGACGTACCCCACCAGGCAAGAGAGGTTTGAAGCACTTCGAGCGGACTGCCCTGGTGTCATGACTCTCCACCTTTACAGACAAATTCGGTGCTATACCAATGGCGACATCGACTCTATCCGCTTCACCTGGCAACGGAAGGACTCCTTGAAGAAGCCCGTAAAAGAGGAGCTTTTGCAACGCATCAGAGAGGAGCTGGAGCGATCTGGGCCAGACTATCAACTTCCCCTGGAGCAGCTTATCCAGAAGATCGCCAGCACCCCGGAGCCTTATCTCCGGGAGCGAAGGGAAGTAAAGGTTCAACCGGTGGCAAACGTCATGGCCGCAGGGGTACTCAAAACCGTTACCGCGCCAATGCCCCTGATCGTGCTCCAGGATAAGGATGTTCAGCTCAAATTGCTTCGTAACTTTGACGCCTCAGAACAACGCAAAACTCGATCTGATAAAGCGGCATCGGAAATCCTTGGCACCTTCGGTGGAGTCACTATCGAATCCTTCCCTGGATGAATCAGCGTGACCGCGTAACAAGGCTTTTCCGCAGCCGGAAGGGCTTTGTCCCACACAAACAATTCCAATCGACAGCAGCATGATATATAATTATGATAATTACCGTATTATCGTAATTATCGTAATTATCGTAAACATTACAAATTAAAAGGAACGTTCTCATGGCAAGAAAATTGGTTGAGTTTGACGATGTAGCGGCTGCGGCCCAAAAGCTCAAGGACGCCGGTAAACGCCCAACGGTCATCGCTATCAGAGACATCATTGGCAAGGGGAGCTTTACCACCATTTCAACGTATCTCAAACAGTGGTCAGAGGAACACTCCCTCGATGAAGAGCTGGTAGAGGTAGTCCTTCCAGAATCGGTTATGAGCGATGCTGAGCTCTTCCTACAGAAGATCTATACGGTAGCCAAAGCAAGCGCCGATGAACAGCTTGAGCGCGAGCGTGAACTGCTACGACAGAAAGAAATTGAGTACCAGGAAGATATGCAGCAAGCCGTGGACATGGCAAATGATGCCACCGAACGGGCTGAGCTACTGGAGGAACAACTTGAAGCTCTCACCAACAAAAAATCAGAGCTCGATGCGGCCCTTGGTAAGGCAGAAAACTCGCTATCCCTCAAGTCTGCGGAGCTAGAACGCTCACTGGCTGACATTGATAAGCTGGAAAAGCGGATCGTTGAGTTGGAGGGCAAGCTGGAGGCGAAAGCCGCAGATCTGACCCGAGCACAGGATCACCTGGAGCAAGCTAAAAGCGAAAATCGCTCTTTGAGCCAAAAATTGGCAACTACAGAGGGTGAGTTGGAGGAGCAAAAAGGCAAGAGTATAGAGCAGACAGAAAAGCTCCGGGCCGCTCAGGAACAAAAAACATCGTTGAAAGAGCAGCTCGAAAATGTACAGGCCAAACTGGCCCAATCACAGGACTCCCTTGCCACAGCCAAAGCTCATGGCGAATCCGCTGAACGAGAGTGCCAGCGCCTATCTGGAGAGGTAGAAAAGCTGGACGCCAAATTATCCAGCGCCGAAGCAGAAGCTCGCGCTCTTGTTCAAGACAAAGGCATGATGGCTGGTCAGTTGCAGGAAAAAGACCAGCAGGCCAAGAGCCTCGAACAAAGACTCAATGATGCACTGACCAAAATTTCTGGGTTGGAGCAAGAGCTCGCTAAAGCTGGTAAGGGAGGGAAAAAGAAAGAGGAAAACTGATGGCGCGAAAGGCTAAATATTCAGAAGAGTGGCGACACAGAGCTGCGGCTCTTCAAACCAAGATTGAGGAGGCTATGACACTAGCCACCTCATCTATTGGCGACTATCGCTGGTTACACCGTCTCCATAGTTGGGTTACGGAGGTGGCTCAAGGTAAAGCCCCAGACTGGTGGACAGATCTGGATTGTGAAGTATCCCTCCCCCGAGAAGAAAAGCGGATCAGTACGTTCCTCTCGACACAAAAGAAGCGCATCACTCTCCAGATGTGTTTGTCGTAGGGGGCCTCATGAAACAACTTCCTCCTGACACACCAGAACAATCACTGATCACTCAGTACAAAGGGCCTCGCCTTGTCGTTAAGGCCTACGCTGGAACGGGTAAAACCACGACACTGGTGAAGTACGCCCACAACAACCTCGATTCACGTATCCTCTACTTGGCATACAACAGGGCTATCCGCGACGAGGCAAGAGAAAAGTTTCCTGCAAACGTAGACTGCAAAACGTCCCACCAGCTTGCCTACGCCACTATAGGAAGGGGCTACCAGCACAAACTCTCCGGCAACCTAAGGCTCACCGATATTGCCCAAGCGGTGAATACCAAGAACTGGACGTTTGCCAAAGATATTCTCGATACGCTCAACGCCTTTATGTGTAGTGCAGACATGCGGATTCTTTATACGCATTTTGCTCGCGCCGATACGGGTAAAGTGCTTACGTCCAAACAGGAGAGATACCAAATCCAGGTGGTCGAAGGTGCTGAGCTCATATGGAAACGGATGACAAACGTTCAAGATCCGTTCCCGACCGTACACGATTGCTACCTCAAACAGTATCAGCTCGGGATGCCGAATCTGTCTCGCCGGTACACCACCATTCTTTTTGATGAAGCACAAGACGCTAACCCCGTAACAAGTAGCATCGTCCTACAGCAGAACTGCAAGGTAATCCTGGTTGGAGATCGCCACCAGCAGATCTATAGGTTCAGAGGCGCAAACAACGCCCTTGATAGCAAAGAGCTCATGAACGCCGACCAACTCTATCTCACTCATAGCTTCCGCTTTGGCCCCAACGTTTCGCTGGTGGCAAACGCCCTTCTTGAACTCAAAGGTGAAACACGACCTGTTGTTGGCCGGGGACCAGCAGATCAGGTACTCATGTTTTTACCAGGTGACGTGGGCCACCGCGCAATACTTCACCGAACCGTCATGGGGGTTATAGAGACGGCGCTCTCTGCGACCGAATCCGGAGCGCAGGTATTCTGGGTCGGTGGAATCGACGCTTACCAGATCAATGAGCTCCAGGATTTGTACTGGTTTTCGATGGCAGAGCCAGACCGGGTAAAGAATAAGAAACTGCTTGATGAGTATGAAGACTACTTCGAGTATCAAGAAGTAGCGAAGGCGACCAAAGACCCTGAGATGATGAGGGCTGTCAAGATCATCAACAGCTACGATGAAATCCCTGAACGACTCACCACTCTACGACGCAATACAGTCAAAGAAGAGTTTGGGGCTGACATTACGGTCTCAACAGCTCATCGGTGCAAAGGGTTGGAGTGGGACTTTGTTCAGCTCTATGACGACTTTCCGGATGTCCTGGACCCAGAGCTCGACCCAATGGCCCGTGACGATGAAATAAACCTGCTCTACGTTGCATCCACCAGAGCGATGCGAATCCTTGCGTTGAACAGCGCTGTCGAGATGGTTATCCGCTACATCACCCAAAAACGCATGGTCGAGAAGCAGATGAAGATGGCCGCAGAAGCGACAGAAGTTGAAGAGGACACGACCAAATAGTTTGGTCAATTCTTTCACATGTGAAAGTTGACAAATAAAACGCTCTAAGCGCCCTAAATGGGCGCTTACACCTGCCTAATTTCACGCCTCCCACCTCTACCATATCGAGCATGGGAAAATACGTGCGTGAGACTATGAAAAAATCACCTTTGAATTTACTGCTCCTTGCAGCGCTCACGCTGGGGGCATCACACCAGGCTTGGGCTCAAGATGGCACAAGACCTGGTTTTTATGAGCGAAAGGAAGAGGGTTGGTTCTGGTACAAGGAAGAGCCCAAAGAACCAGAGAAAAAACCCGAAAAGCCCAAACCAAAGCCTGTGGCAGAAGCGAAGCCTACACAGCCTAAGCCTGCTGCTCCGCTTCCGAGCGGCCCAGAAATGTTCTCAGCGGAATGGTTCCGGGAAAACTTACCCAAGTACAAAGACCTTGCTTGGAACAATCCTACCGTTGAAAACGTCAGGACGTTTCTCTACTTGCAACGATTTGCGATAGATCGCTCTGAACAATTTTCCGATGCTACAGAGCTGGCGGTCGTAGGTGATCCTTTCTTGGATGAAATTACTCGACGTCCTGCTGCCACGTTTGCCTCACAACAAGTTGATCGTGACGCTGGTAACGCCAAAAACATGCTACTCAAAAGCGTAGCCGAACGCGTAGGGATATTCTTCTTCTACAAGTCCGACGATGACTACAGTGACTTGCAAGCACCGCTCATCAAGATGTTGGAACAAGGAGAAGGATTCTCGATCATTCCTGTATCTATGGACGGCAAACCACTCCCCAGTGGGCTTTTCCCCCATTACAAAACCGATGAAGGCCATGCCAAACAACTTGGTATCGTAACTTTCCCTGCTGTTTACCTCGCATCTCCAGACGGTCAGTTCGCTCCTATAGGACAAGGGCCAATGTCTCTTCCTGAGCTGAATCACAGGATTTTGGTCGCAGCAAAACGCAATGGTTGGGTCACAGACGAAGAGTTTAACCGTACACGTCCGGTACTCAACCTGGAAAACAACATAGCCGAACGCTTGGCCTCACCAGAGCTGGGCTCTGACCTCAAACAGCTATCTCAAGCGAGCGGTGATAAAGACAACTTTGTGCCACCGGAACAACTCATGAAGTACATCCGGGACAAATTACAGGAGAACTAAGATGGTCACGCACAAGACATTAAAAAGGAGCCTGCTTGCCCTGAGTGTGGCGGCCAGTCTCGTCATGGCACCGACAGGGGCGATAGCCGCTAACGGCCTCCAATCACAGATGGACAAACTCTTCAATGAAATGAGCAACACAACACCACCTGGGGTTTATGAAAGCCAACGACGTGGCGTTTTAGCTGGTGGCCGGTTCACTGCAAAGACACGAATCTTCGACGAGAACCTGGTGAGCTTTGCCCCTCCATCATGGAAAGCTGGTTGCGGTGGTGTAGATCTGTTCGGCGGTTCGCTTTCCTTCATTAACGCGGATCAAATTGTCCAACTCCTTCGGGCTGTAGCAGCCAACGCCAAGGGCTATGCCTTCCAGCTTGCGCTCGATAACGTTTTCCCGGACGGAGCGAAGTGGATAGAGAACTTCCAGAAGAAAGTGCAAGCGCTCAACCAACATCTGGGCAACTCCTGCCAGCTCGCTCAAGGTTTCGTGAACGACCTAACCAGCGGCATGGACCTTAAACACAAAACTGATGCTTCTATAACCGCGACAACTTCCGGCCTGTATGAAGACTTCTTCGGGTCCAAGCAGGAAACCAGCGGCAAGAGTCCTCTGGAAGAACTGAAAGCCAACAAACCTGACGAATACAACAAGATGATTGGCAACATCGTCTGGAAGCAACTCAAGAGCAACAACGCCAACACCTGGTTCCAGTACGGGGATAACACCCTTCTTGAAGCGATCATGTCTTTAACCGGCACAGTCATCATTGGTGATCTGGTAAACGACCCGAACTCAACCGGCACTGGTGCGAAAACAACCCCTCTGACGACCCTACCAGGTAACAAGATCACCTTGTCAGACCTGATTTCAGGCGGTTCTGTTGAGATCTATTCCTGTGATTCTGATACGACCAACTGCCTGAGTGCTGGCTCCAGCAATAAAACTGTCGTGCTCAAAGGTATCAAGAACCAGATCACCGATATGCTGTTAGGAACAAGCTCTACACCTGGTGTGATCTACAAATACGCAACGAACTCTGGAACCTTAACCGACCCAGAAAAGGCCTTTGTTTCTAACCTCCCCGGAGGGATTGGCACCATTGTTCGTAACTTGTCTGTCCTTTCACAGGACGGCGCTAACCTGTTCGCAACAGAGTCATCAGGAGCGATAGCCCTGACCATGATGTATAGCTTCTCGGAAGAGTTCTTCCGCGCAGCTCGCATTGCGATGGCTAACAGCAAATCACCCTACAAGAAAGAGGCACTAGAGCTTCTCGCGCAATCGCAACAGCAAATCCGTGCTGAATACACAATCCTGTCCTCTCAATACGGCGATCTGGCAAGCCAAATTGAGAAATACAACAACCTACTGGACAACATCCGCAAGCAAAAATACATGCTGGCAACTTTGTCCAATCCTCCTAGCACGAACTAAGGAGCTATTGGAATGGGATCTTTTTCAATCCACTCTATCGGTGACTCTGCTTTTCTGGAGCAAATCCTGATTGCAGTATCAATGATCACCGGCACCGGGGATTTCGAGAAGATGGTCAGTATTGGCCTGCTTCTTGGGGTCTTGATGATCTGTATTCAGTCCGTCTTTCAGGGCGCAAAGCAAATCAACCTCCAGCAAGTGCTGGTAGGTTGGATTCTATATGCCTGTTTCTTCGGCCCAACCACAACTGTGACTATCGAGGACGCTTATACAGGGCAGGTTCGAGTCGTCGCCAATGTCCCTATTGGGGTAGGCTTTGCTGGAGGTGTCATATCCAACGTGGGATACACCATCACCAATTTGTTTGAAACTGGATATGGGGTAATCGTACCCAATGTCACGGAAAGCCACTTTTCCGAAACACTGAAACTGTTGAATGACGTCAGACGGCGAGCCTATGACACAGGAGTTTTTACTGCGCTTAACTCAGCAAATGGAGGCGGCTATGTTGACGTGAGGCGTTCCTGGAACAATTACATTCGGGAATGCACGTTAACCAAAGTCGATCTCAACCTAATGTCCCTTGATGAGTTGATGAACCGTTCAACTGACTCAGCTTTGCGATTCAACTCACAGCTCTACGGAACTAGGTTGTATTTGTCTACAGCAAACCCTGACGGCGCTGACTACACATGTACTGACGGATGGGTGGCTATTAGCACTGCAACCGCCAACCTAAGCAGCCCGGTTGTTGTTGATGCTCTTAACAGCCTACTGGGTATTGACACGTCAACTGGAGACAACGCTCTAACGAAGCTGACCGATTCGCTTCAAGCGATGGGTGCCACAACTACGTCATCAATCGACTATCTGAAAGCCGCCGTTCTGGAGCCCCTCTATTATGAAGCCGCAGCAGGACGTTATCAGGACCTCCAGGATTATGGCTCTGCATTGATGGTCAACCAGGCTATTCAGCAACGGAACACACAGTGGGCCGCAGAGCAGTCGATGTTCATGACCGTCGTCCGACCAATGCTGACGTTCTTTGAAGGCTTTATTTATGCTATAACCCCGATCATTGCTTTTATTATCGTGATGGGCAGCTTCGGCCTCCAGTTAGCCGGGAAATATGTACAAACCATCCTCTGGATTCAGCTATGGATGCCAGTCCTCTCAATTATAAACCTGTTTGTTCATACCGCCGCGTCAAATGAGATGTCTAGCCTCAGTGCTGGTGGTCTCAACTCCATGTACGCTCTTTCCTCAACTGGAGATGTTCTGCAACACTGGATTGCAACCGGCGGCATGTTGGCTGCGGCCACTCCGGTGATTTCCCTGTTTATCGTCACAGGTAGCACCTACGCCTTCACCAGCTTGGCATCGAGAATAAGTGGTTCTGACCACGTTGACGAAAAGATGCAAACGCCAGATCTACTCAAGCAAGGTCCGGTTATGCAAAGTCAGCCAGCGTACAATCACAACCAGTTCAGTGGTGCGATTGCAAACGGCGCAGAAAGCATGATCAGTACCTTCTCGCTTGGCTCCACCTTGGCATCAGGCGTGAGCTCCGCACAGGCATTACAAAGTCAGAAATCGGAGGCTTTCCAAAGCACTCTTGGTCGAGGTTTTTCTGATGGAGTAAGTCAGGATCAAGCCTATTCAAGACTCTCCAATGTCGGGCGCAACGTTTCGTCGCAAAACACAGCTCAAAGCCAATTGATCAACCAGCAAGCCAAGAACTTCATGGATAAGTTCCAGGTGGATGATAGCCACTCTGATGCTGTCAAAGGTGCTTTTGCCATGCAGGCTATGGGCACACTCGATGTTGACGAAGCTGCGTCCATGCTTATGCCTATGGTTGGCAAGGCCAGGGCAGCAATGAAGGCCGCTGCTGGTGTGAAATCAAACAGTACAGCCCTAGTTCCTGCTGGTGGTAATGGCGAATCAGGCGGCGGCAGTGATGTCCTGGACATCAAAGCGCAAGCGAAGGGAGCAACAGAGTCATCAACTCAAGACTCTTCAAGCTGGTCAGCGAGTGATGTGTCCCAGTTCATGAAGGGTGTGAGCTATTCGCAAACCGATAGCCAGGCGTTGACAAATCAATTAGCGCAGGGTTTCAGCCGTTCTGGAAGCGAGTCATTCAAGCAAACCTGGGGCGATAGCTTATCCCAGAACCTATCCAAGTCCGCTTCTGAACTGGTGTCTGCATCGGACACCTTCACAACAATGAGTCAGCTCCAAAACCAAATGGGCTCCATGACTAATACCGACTTTAAAACTCTCGGTGGTGCAGTAGCACAAACCCCTGCGGCCATGAACCAACTGAATGACTATTTCCGAAATGCCGCGCCGCAATCGGTTAAAGACGAGGCGGCTTCACTACAGCAAAGATACCAAGCCTACGGAATGTCTCCTCAAGTGGCCCAGGCAGCAGCGCGAATGACAGCAATGACCAACTCCAAAAATTACGAACAGGGTAAGGAGCTTGGCGGGTATCAAGCCGCACTACAGGCGATCAATACCGCGTCCGGTCGCAACGGAGCATTTAGTGGTGATGCTTACGGAAATAACGGCATTGAAGGCCCGAATGTTCAAGGCCTACCAGGTCAGGTTCAAGGGGCTGTAGGCAGTGGACCTAACATCCCAACCGGATTCCGGGAGAATGTGGCTGGGATGGCTGGAACTAATCCGGCATCAGAAGCTGGGCAGTTACCAACGAATAGCCCCCTTGTTCAAAATGAACATGCAGCCGGTACGTCAGCTCTTCATAACCAAGCACAGCAAACAGAGCGAAATGTATCTGCTCCTGAACTGAAAAAAGCCCAAGATAACCTTATGAACTCGCTTCCGGAAATGTCTTGGAGCGCTTCGGCGTGGGGAGCGTGGGACAACTCCAGTGATTGGATGGGCCGCAGAGCTGAACAAGCAGGTGGAGCTCTCATTGCTGGTGGTCAAGCTGGCGCTGATGCGTTCTCAAGAGCGATGGATCAAATGAGAACGATGACACCTGAACAACGCGACCAATTCATCGCGGCCACTCAACGCGGCGACCAGGCCGTGCAAGAGGAGTTTGGCTGGGCCGGTGATGCGATGGTCGGTATGGCTAAACTTGGCCGCAACGTCATGGGAGCTGCTGCAAGCGGCTATGATGCAGCGAAGGAGTGGTTAACTGGTAAATCTGATCTATCGGAAGCCGCTAAAGGGATGAGCATTGAGGAACGCGGCGCGTTCTATGCAGCAGCGCTATCCTCTGCCGCAGAAGCTGGTGGTGGAGCCGCGCAGCAGTTTATGAACCAGTACGGTGATGAGTTCAAAGAAACGATGCAGTCTATCGCTCAAAGCCGTTATGGGCTGACTGAATCCCAAGCCGCTGTTTATGCCGAATCGTTTGACACAAACGAAGGTCGCATGAACCAGGCTGTTCAGAATCTGAAAATGGAGTATGCAGAACGTAACCCGGATGGCTCACCGATGATGCAAGGAGGTCAGCCTGTTCTTTCTCAGCAAAACGAAGAGTTTACGGACAAGCTGGTAAACGTATTGCAGAACTCGACGGAAGCTGGAGACCGTTCAGGTAGCTATTTGACTGCCGTCAGGGGGTACAACATAGCAAATCAAAGGTTCTAAAAGACCAACCAAATAATAAGGGGGCCAGCAGGCCCCCTTATTCGTCTCCAGCTCCAATATGGAAGCGCTGGTCAAAATCATAGGAATCTTGAAACCCACCAGTTTGTTTTTTTCTGCGCCGGGTAGGTGGTGCCTCTTTATATGCTGACCGCGCAACGCGGATAAAGCACGTTAGTCCAAACAGAGCCCCGACAACCAAAGCAACTTGCCACTGGAAGTAAGCGATCCCTCCCCAAAAGATAACAGCAGCCCAAAGGCTTTTGTGAACCAGAAATAGGAAACGAGCACCCCAAACGCCGAAGGGAGCCAGCGCCACACCAAGTCCCCAAGGTGTGTCAGCCATCATGGCTATTCCCAGAAGCACCATTCCCAGCAGAAGAATATTGACCACATGTTTCATATCAACCCCCTTACTCTTTACCTCCAGTTTACCACGGCATCAAAAAATGCAACTGTGAAAGTTTGACTATTTTTTGCTAAACAACCATTCCATTGGCAACTTCTTCGATTAGAATTTGCCCTCAAACTTTCACATGTGAAAGTTTGCCCTTACGGAACAAGGCGTTTATTGACAAAGCATTACATAGTTGAACATGTCAAACAAATCGCATACACTATGGAATAGGCCATTGCTAACGCTTTGGTCCCCATCTGCAACACCGCAGAGTTCTCTTTCTCAAATATCTCTTTCTGTAAACACCATCATCCTTGTGTGGTCGGGATGCGCCTTTGCCTTCCCTGCCCTCCTCAGCTCCTGCTGTATTCGCAATTTCAGCCCTCGCTGTATCCCTAAAATCACTTATACCTAAACGCTATTTAATATCACAAAATACCGCACTCCCCGTGCGCTATTTCCGCCATTCTTTTGGCGCACTTTCCATTACTATCGCAAAAATATCCGTATCCCATTGATTACTAAAAGTATTGTAACTTTGTTCCGTCGGTACAAAGTTAAGTGTATGTTTTTAAAGGTTTTTTATTGTTGACAGCATCATTATTTGGGCTTGTAAAGGCGCAAAATGTGTCAGTTTGTGACAATAGAAGAACTCTAAAAGCGTTCATCGAATAACGCACTTTTTGTATGGCTAACAACGCAGTTTAAAGGGTGGCAAACAATGGATAAATGCCAATTGATAGACATCCCAAGCGACCCAGAGAAGAAACGTGAGTGGATCAAGTACAAACTCAAGATCCAGGGGCTTTCTCTGGCCGCATTGGGCAGAAAACACAAAACATCTCGGCAGGTGGTGTCTACGGCACTCTATAAGCCCAGTCCACGCTGGGAACATGAGATAGCTACAGCTTTGGGTGTGAAGCCGTCTGAGATTTGGCCGGAGCGGTACGACGAAGAACACGAAATACCCCTCAGACATAAGGAGGCAAGCTGATGAAGAACAAAGCCAAGGCGCTAGTTCTGTCTGCGGCTCTCCTTTCATCAACAGCGAATGCTATTGACCTGAGCGGAACCATCTTCGACAAAGCAGCGAAAGCATATAACCTCGACCCTCTTCTAGTGTATTCGGTCGCATTGGCCGAATCTGCATCAGGGAGAGGTAATGGCTCTATAAGTCCTTGGCCTTGGACGCTTCGCGTTCCTGGGCTTCCTTTCTATGCTAAGTCGGAAGATCAGGCAAAGGCTAAGCTCGCTGAGTTTCAGCAGCAGTACGGTCGTGCCATTGATGTCGGGTTTATGCAAGTGAGCATCCGGTGGAATGGTCATAGAGTTTCTTCTCCAGCAGATCTTCTCGACCCAGAGACCAACGTCATGGTTGGGGCAGAGGTGCTATCAGAAGCCATTCAGTCATCTCCAAATGACTTGGAGCTTGGCGTTGGCCGCTATCACGCCTGGGAAGACGAAATCCGAGCCAGAAACTATGGTAGCCGAGTCTTGGCTATCTATCGCAACCTTCGTGATTTGTGAGGGGGGCGGAATGTTGGAACTGGATATTATTGGTGCGTGGGATGCAAGAGCCGTCAACCTCGATCAAGAAGAAGCTGATAGAAACGTCTACGAGTTCGATCTGACATTGTGGAACCTGCTATCCACTCTGGCAAAAGAACGTCCAGATGATGCGGCCTCACAATTTTCTTTGGGCATGGACACCGTTCAAAAGCTGTCACTGGCAACACCTTCCCAATTGGAAGCTCTGGCCTCTGGCGTGTTGATCTCTTTCAAACTCGAAACAGCAGAGCAGAACATCATCACGCGACTCTCTGGCGACTACGACCCTGTAGTTTTTATCAACCATAGTGTTGATGAATTTGATGCTGCCTACTGGTTGCTATTTAACCGCGTCGCATCGAGAGACCCGGAGATGGCAAAGGAAGTTTTCGGGGTTTCGAGAGAGCTTGCGGAGCTGGTGGCTAAGGCAACAGACAGCCAGTTGCGCCACATGTCTGGAACAACGGTTACGCATTTTACGCTTCGTTTTGCTCCGAGCATCATTGAAGAAATTCTCGATGACAGCCGGGAAGAGTTAACACACCCGGTATTGAAAAAACTGCAACAGTCTCTACAGGGACGTGGGAGGTGGAGATGAACATTGGCAACTCTGGTACATTGGGTCGCTGGGTTACAGCTCGACACATGGCCCTTGCTGGGTACATCACAAAAATCATCATGATCGAGACTGGTCTGACCTACAAACAGGTCAGACGGCTTTACCAGGATCTGGAGAGGGACGGATATACTCTGGAACGAAAATCCAGAACTTTCCGGGGTGGTGCGACACTGATTCATAGTCACACATCCAAGATACAGGCCTCTCTTCTAATGCAGCTCTACTTCAACATTGGTGGAGAAGCCGTGTTGCGGTCTGTGAACATCAAAGCCTTGAACAAGGCATTTAGAATGTATCACGCAATCCGCAAAGAAGTGCCCGGAATGAAAGGTGCTCGGTGGGCTCCGTTTGATATTACTGATGCCTGGTGTCTTGCTTCGGAGCTGAGAAGTGGGGACGCAATGCTGGAGGTGTGCGACAACTGCAAGTGTACGTACTTCACCTCTGTTAATCAAAGAACCTGCGTTGAATGTCCGTTCTGCAAAGAACAAGGAAGGCATGGTGGTGGGGAGAAAGAGTGTGCTTGAGTAGACTATGACATTTCGGACCAGAAGATGAGCGCCCAAACTTTGCGGCGCTCATTTTTTTACTTCTTCTGTGGGATACGGTAGCGCTCCAGCTCGACAGCTCCCAACCCCTTGAAAGCATCCGGGCGACGTCCTTGCCCACTCCACGAAACTCCGTCTTTTGAATATTTAGCATTATCAGGTTCTGATCTGCTCGTGAACATTTCGTTGAGCAAGCCGATGTCCACACCGCAGGATTCCATGTCGCTCATTATTCGCTCAGCCTGAGCTCGCTTTTCTTTTTCTTCTTCTTCTCGCTTTTTGTACTCTTCCTCCAGTTCATTGAGAACGCCCTTCATTCTGTCAATGATCTCCCGAACTTCATCTAACGGGAGTCCTCGCAACAGGGTGCGAATGCGGCTTTTACGCTTTAACTCTGCGATTATTAACTCTCTACGTTCAGCCGCTGATAGCGTAGAGAACTCCTCGTGGTCTTTCATGTCATACGGAGCCCATCAGTTTTCCTTTAAGTGAATCACGTTGAGAGTTCAGTTTTGCGTCAGTCTGCACTGGCGAATTTTGATGCTGTGCAGGTTGACTCTCTGAACTCTGTTGCTCAAAAGACCCAATGTTGCCAGAAAATCGAAGAGAATAAAGACCCAATAGAGCAAGGGCGCGGAGCCGATCACTACGCGCCTTATGCTGCATCTGGGACAGTTCACGATAGAGCTCCGGAAAGGCTTGCTCCGATATGTTCAGATTAGATATTTTTCCATCCCATTTGCTACCAGCCACAACGACCTCCTATCTATCAGCCGCAGAACCAGAAGCCCCTGGCATTGGATGCCACGGATTCGTTGGGCAGTACGATCCTGCTCTTAGGGAAAAGCTCCTTGGCCGCATCTTGGTAAGCCTCGGCACCGCCGCCAGCCAGCAGAACTACGTCAGCATCCATCCCGTCCTCACGCATTGACTTCCGCATAGGGATCAAGGCGTTTTGAGCGACTTTGGTTGAGGCTTTCTTGAAGTAGTCTTTGATCGATACCTTTTCACCGTAGAGGAAGATTTCGGCCTTACCGGCACGAATAGCTTTCTCGATCTTTTCGATGCCAGGGGCACCGCCGTGGTCTTCCTGAATTAGCCGGTCCGTTTCCTGTAGCAACACCGACATCGCCTTGAGGCTGGTGCCAGATGAGTGATAGCGGACCTCTCCCTCTTCAAGAGCTACCCAGTCTACAGAAAAGAACCCAGGGTCAATTACAACGGTTTTTCCTCCCTGGATAATCTCCAGGAGGTCTTCATCTTTGGTTGAACTTACAACATCCATGTAAGCACCGGCAGGTTGAGGTACAACCACGACAGACTTAACCGCTACCGATCGTTTTGGCGTGATCTGGTGTTCACCCTCAAGCCGAGATTTCAACGCCTCTCTGCGCTCTACGTCCATGTACTGACTAACAGGCAGGCCAGTCACCAGCACATCGATCTCCTTCTGCTCGGACATCAGGAGTGCAGCGTAGAAAAGAGCCTTGTATGGATTGGTCGAAGGATAGTCGCCGTGAAGCTCACGCTCCCATCCTTGCAATCGGTCAGGCTCGACGCCTGCAACCCATTTCTCTCCATCAATCACAACCTGAATGCAGGTCCCTGCACCGCCAGTTAACTGTTGTGGCATCAGTTCCAATGGACCTGCCCCCACCGGCATGACGACTGTGCGAGCTTCCTCACCTTTATACCCCATTGCCATTTTCAGGTTGGAGTAACCAATATCCAAACCCAGAACAAATTGACTCATGAAATCCTCCAAAGATTGCTTTTAGATTGCTTTTCGATTGCTTGCCGCGTGTTGGATAGAGAATAAGGCTAAAAGCGGGGACAGATGGCCTGTGTAATTGCCCAAAAGGGGCATATAGGTTGCTTTTCGGTGGCTTTTTGATCGTTGAGTAAGGGAACCTATGGGAACGCTGCACGGATAGGCTCAGATAAACAGACCTTACCCTCGCATCGAGAACCGCTTGCCCTCCAGCATCGAGAGACGGTGGTAAAGAGGCATTTGGAATCTTTGATGCCATATCCAATATATCTGGAATCTTTAAATATAGATTCATATGTAAAGAGGCTGTGAAAGAATAAGAGCATCAAGATTCCAGATAGATAGAGGGAAATTTGACAAATTCCAAAGATGGGTTAGCCTAGTGACAGAACTAGATTCCAGTATTGGAATAATCAGCTTTAAATTCCAGATAGATAGTTATGTGGATAGGAATTGGATAGGAATTGGGAGGGTATTGAGGTGAGTCTACCAACAGAGCGATGGCTAGATCTGCTAGATCCGAAGCTCGAAGAAGAACGATCCGAGATAACAGAGGATCTGCTAGAGGCAGAGGGACGAGAGTTTGTTGCAGAGGTACGGAGCAAACTGGATCACGCCTTAGCGGTTCTTGCTGTCGAGGCGCAGCAGGAAGCGGACATGTACTGGAACGCGCACAAATCAGCGCGTGAAGAAGCGTCAGAGGACGAACAAGGGCGTGTCGGTACACGGGTTCGCATTCTAGGCGTATCACTCGTTGCAGAGTGGTATCGCAACAGATTTGTCGAACAAGTTCCCGGACAAAAGAAAAGGGTTCTATCGACACATATCAAGAAGGGTCGCGGTCATGCCTACAGCATGTCGCACTTCAAGAAAGAGCCTGTCTGGGCACAAGAGTTGATCCAGCAAGTTGAAACCAGGTATGCCGTGTTAAGACAACGCGCCACTGCCTTAGCAAAAATTCGCCGGGCGCTAAACGAGTACGAGCGCCAGCTAAACAAGACACATAGCGACGAGGTGTGACAACATGACAGCATCTGTAGCGGCCACTGAATTGGCGAAACTGGGGAAATGTGAAGCGATGATCAAGAAAGTCGCCAGCCATCCTCGCCCTGCCCTGTCAAAGCGCCCACAATCGCCACAGGGGACAGATAGCACCCTTCGGGGTGAGTTCGCTCATTTCCGATATGAAGCGGCAGCCCTGCGTTTTATGAGCGGCACTGCGGGGGCTAAGCGTCGCATCTACCAGCTAGTGTTTTCAGCGACGGTAGCAGCGGGAGCATTGACAATGCTGGCGGCATGGACCACCAGCTAGAAAGTATCGACGGAACAATCATGAGCAAGAGAACCAAAGACAAAGACCTGGAGAAACTCGACGTAATCAAAGACTCACCGCAAATGAGCCTGTTTGAGATCATTGAATCTCCGGCCAAGAAAGACGACTACTCCAACACCATCGAGATCTACGATGCGCTGCCGAAGTACATTTGGGACCAAAAGCGTGAGCATGAAGATTTATCCAACGCTGTAGTGACACGACAATGCACCATCAGAGGCCAGCATTTCACGGTGAAGGTGAAGCCAGCCATCATCGAGAAGGATGACGGAAGAACCGTGCTGATCTACGCGGGACAGCGAGAGGAAATCCTTGAGGATGCTCTACGCAAGCTCGCAGTGAACGGGAAAGGCCATATCATCGAGGGCAAGGCTGGAGTCATGTTCACTCTGTACGAACTCCAGAAAGAGCTCTCGAAGATGGGTCACGGGTACAACCTGAACGAAATCAAGGAAGCAATCCAGGTTTGTCGTGGCGCAACACTCGAATGTATCAGTGATGACGGTGAAGCCTTCATCAGCTCCAGCTTCTTCCCGATGGTGGGACTGACCACCAGAGGTGAGTTTCGCAAGAAAGGCGGGAACGCCAGGTGCTATGTGCAGTTCAACCCGCTGGTAAACGAATCGATCATGAATCTGTCGTTTCGTCAGTACAACTACAAAATCGGAATGCAAATCCGCTCCCCTCTTGCACGGTACATCTACAAGCGAATGAGCCACTACTGGACTCAAGCATCACCAGATTCGCCGTACACGCCATCGCTTATCAGCTTCCTGACCCAGAGCCCTCGTGAATTGAGCCCACGGATGCCGGAGAACGTCAGAGCCATGAAGCTCGCTCTGGAGGCCCTCATCAAACAAGAGGTCATAAGCGACTACGACGCGAACCAGATCAAGGATGGCCGCAGAGTCATCGACGTGCGGTACGTCATAAGGCCTCATGAGAACTTCGTGAAGCAGGTGATGGCGTCCAACAAGCGTAAGCAGCAGACAGAGCTACGGGCCATCAAGCACGGCATGATCGACCACGACATCATTGATGAACCCCAACGTAAGGGGAGATAGCCACCAGAATCTCCCACCCCCCAGGGAAAAGAAAGATAGGCGCGTCAGCGCCTTTTTTTATGCCAGAAGAAAGCGCACAAGGTACGCCCACCAGGCAGGACCGGAAACGGAATGCCTCCGCATATGGGGGAGCTGCACGGATAGAGCGAACGTGACCCCAGATGCAGCGTGGGCTGGGGCTCTATATATGGGATCGCTGCACGGTAGTCGCAAGCTGAGTCTCAGTATCGTGCAAGCGTAAGCCACGACGAAGGATAAGTGCCATGCTGCTCCAGTGGTTCCCGTAGAGTGGTTCCCGTAAGGTATTGATAGTTAAAGGGTGAGGATGTGGGGGACCTGCACGTTATGAGATTTGATATGTGGGTACGTTGCACGAAAGCAGGTCCTGAACCTCTCGATATATGGGAACTCTGCACGATTGACGAAGCAGAACAAAGATTGACAGATCAGGACAAACCTAAAAAAGCAGTCAAAATGACTCTAATAGTCCATAAAGTGATCACGCGCACACAAAAAGAGGCCAAAAGTTATCCACATTTCCTGTGCATAAACGGGGTTTTGGTATATGGGAACGCTGCACGATCATATGTGGGTACGCTGCACGGTGCAAAAAACGACCAAAATTGACATGTGGGTACGTTGCACGTTCAGAAAATTGTATATGGGGCGACTGCACGTATGACCTTAGACATGTGGGAATACTGCACGAACACCAGATCTGATATGTGGGAACGCTGCACGAAAGCTCTGTTTTGTAAGGATTTTGTGGAAAAAAGAGGGGTTCCGTGTGGATAACAGTGGATAAGATCCAAGGGTATGTGGGGACGTTGCACGGCAACCTATGGGAACGCTGCACGGCAACCTATGGGTTTGTTGCACGGAATAAATATGAAAACACCAGTAATATCAATGTGTTGAGTGGTGATTTAGAACGCCTAACCTGTCTTTAACCGTTTTTAATCCTTTATACAAAGATCTAAAGATCTTTATATTTATCCTTTTGATCACTGAACAAAAAATAATCAACACTGTTTTTTTAGAAAAAAGTCTCGTATGCAAGGCCGAACAGGACGAGTATCACCAACAAGATAAGCATCGACAGCACAAAGTAACCAGACTCGTACATCACAGCTTTGATCACAGAAACGACGCTGATCGATCTTCCAGAGATCCTCCCGATGATCCACTGAAACGCAACGAACGAACCAAGCCCACAGATCAGAACCACCGCTACGGAGACAAGTGCATGTTCCCTCAGGACAGACTCACTCAGGAAACCATACTGCATCCCCATCAATACAAGCCTGCCAATGCCAAAACCCAGGCCCAATGCAACAGCTCCACGAACCAGCACGACCTTCAACGACTGGAGCCATGTCAGCTCAAGATCCATCCCCTTACGGGAAGACCGACGCACCAGCACCGTAGATATGCCCAACCCCAAAAACACCAAAAACACCAAAAAAACAAAATCCAACATTGCCACCTCTGCACAAATCAATCAGAACCACAGGCCTCTCGGCCAAATGCGCCACCAGGGAGAACCCACTTCTGCCCCTCCGGCACAAAAATCGGGAGCGTGTAATCTTCTCTGGATACCTGCTCCAATGCCTCAACATCACTAATCTGTATCGGCGCAACAGCAGAACCTAAATCTATTACGTCGATTTTTTTTCTTGATACCGTCACACCAAAGGTTTGTTCATACTGAGCAATTTTCCCAGCTCGTTCAGGCCAGTAGTGACGGATCGTGGACCAGATACGCTGTGAGTTGTAGATGCAGGTCATACACGACGACCGGCTCCAGCCAAGGCGATAAGGGACTGGGGCCAGGATGCGGTGACGCTCGATTACTTCCCATACCTCCTCCTCAGTCCAATGAAGAACGGGCCTCCAGGCATCAACTAACCGTGCAGTCTTCCCATATCTTCTGTCACAGGCATGAGCCTCAAGCTGGTTGTACTTGGATCTGTTTGCACTTTCCTCCCGGCGCTCACCAGTGATGAAAAGGATCTTCTTCCCCTTGAAGCGCTCCTGGTTATTAAGAGCTCTGCGGCCAACATCGATCTTCAAGGCTGATGAGCACCACCTTGTTTGGAGTGATGGCGATTGCTGAGGGAAACGAAGGCGCGTACCAGGCTTAGAGCGCTTATGGTCTCTAGGCAGCACCAGAAGCCCCTCAGGCGTCTCTACACGATGGGGGTGGCTATAGGCATTGTCTTTGAGCATTTCGCCCTCAAAGCCGCCCTCAAGCCACGAGAAGTACATTGGGATACCCAGTTCTTCCCCGAGCTGACGACAGTAATCACGCATGAAGGCCCAATCCATCAACGAACTGCCTTCCTGACCATCAACATCATGGTGCCAGAACTCCACCTTTGACTTATCAACACCCATGTCCACCAGCCGCAAGTACGCAGCAATCGAGTCTTTGCCTCCAGACAGGCAAACAATGATGTGATCGTACAAACTCAGGTCCACATCCGGAGCGGAGAAGTACGTTGTTCTATCGTCACAACGCTGACTGGAAGATATGCCGGTAAGAACCGACTCCAGTGATGGCAACACCACCTGGTCATCGAACAAATCTCCTTGGTTTTCTCGTCTCAACATAAGTCGCTCTTTTTTCTTTACTGGGTTGTTTTTATGATTTACAGTATTATAAAATGATACTGTGAAAAGTAAAGTTTTCAGAACGACTAATCACTCAGGAGAACTTGATAAGCACCAGAAAGCAATCTAAAGGTGGTTTTTCGGTGAGGTTAGTTCAGGGGCAACCTGCCGCTGCTGATTGGAAATCATCAAGAAGTGGCTTTTTGGTGGGGTTACGGTTTGAAGGGGTGAGTATGTGGGAACGTTGCACGGTTAAAGGGGGCCGCACATGAAAACGATAAAGCGGTTCATCGTATGGGTGAATTACGGTCTTGAGGGTTGGAGCATTTTCGGATCGAGCGATGACTGGGATGAAGCGGTATCCATCCGTTCGGAAGCGATAGACGAATGCAATATTGACGAGGAAGACATCATCTTGGCAGAAAACAAAAACGAGCTGGTGGTAAAACCTGCGGCCAAGCAAATGACGGAGTGGCACCGGGAACTGGAAGCCGTCCTTATGACCTTGGATGACTGCCAGATGGAATGTGACGGTATGACATGGGCAGTAAGCCACCTACTCAATGAAGCGGGTGTACCTCATGACTGCATGTATGGCTTTGTGCGAAACGAACAGACCAAGGACATCGTGACACCGCATTTCTGGGTTGTCCTGGATGATGGGTGGCTGGTGGATCTGAGGCTACGCATGTGGCTGGGCGATCACGACAACATTCCTCACGGGGTATTCCATCCCGATAACGAGCCAGGACTTTTCTACAAGGGAGACCCGGTTCAAAACCATAAAGGGATGAGACTGGGCAAAGCCGTCCTGGACATCATGACCGACGGAAAACTTTCACATGTGAAAGTTCCTGAACGACAAGACGGAGAGTAATAGCGTGGAATTTGATTACGACAAGTCAGTATCAAACGCACATCTTGAGGCCGCAGGCTGGGGTATGGATGCCTTTAACCACTCCAACCCATTTGAGAGTCATGTCATCTATGTGCGTGACTACCGCAACGATCACATCCGCCTGTTCACCATCAAGCAGGCTGACTTCGACACGATAAAGCTGCCGCTTCACCTTACCTCCGACATGCTGGCTTCGGTGATCGCTGAGTTCGTATCGAAGGCAGCAAAAGGGAAGTTGAATACGAAGGAGTCCGACACGCTGGCTCCTGCCTTGGTTGGCTATGCCAAATCAACAGAAACCTACCGGAGCTGGCGGAGAGTTTCTGGAGCAACAGAGCGATTGCATATGGTCATCAATATCTATGCGGGTTCTGAATTGCTGAGACCTTTCATCGCTCGGGCTCCTGAGACCGTCCTGACGACCCAAGAGCTACTGGTCTTCTCATCACAGGTTAAGAGCATGGATGTATCCAATCATCCAGAGTGGTTTAGGGGCCGGAGGTAGTCATGAAGCCAGTTCTCTGGATATTCGTCCTGATCATCGCCCCTTTCGTCATTGCGAAAGTGGACCAATGGCGCAAACGCGGCATTGGAGACACCTGGGCGTGGTGGAAATCAGAGAACATGCCTTATGAGCTGCGCTCGGCCACTCTGTTTTTGTCCGAACAGGACATATCAACCACACAGCCGGTGCCCATGCACGGCAGGGTTGATCAGGTGTACCAAACCAAGAATGGGGTTCTCATTCCCTTGGACACCAAGCTGCGCCAGGTAAACCACATCTATGAGTCGGACATTATCCAGCTCTCGGTTTACCGGGTAATTCTGTCACACAAGTACAAGGCACCCGTTGCCAAGTACGGCTATGTCCGAACCGTTGTTGAGACAGCGGACGGGGATAGAGTCCGTTACATCAAGACAAACCTTCTCAGCGAAAAAGAAGTGGTCAAGCTGTGGCACCGCTATCAATCCATCCGTTCTGGTCAGGTAAAAACCTCCTGTTCCTGTGGCGGAAAGTTTCACATGTGAAAGTTCTGGATTGAATCAGGGTTGCCCGAATTGGGCAGCTAGGCGGGGTTGCATTTTTGAAAAGTCCTGTACGCTGGTTGGTATAGGAGGTGAATAGTGGCCCAGCTTAAACATAACCGCTTCGTCATGTTGGGGTCCTTGGTAGCGACGGTCGTAGCTGCCGCCAATGGCTTGAGTTTTCTCACCCTTATGGCTGGTGGAATGACCCTTCTCCAGTTCATGGCTTGGAAGCAACAAGATGCTGTCCGGAGCCGGTTTAAAGCTGCGAAGGATGCGTTTGAAGCGTTGAACGTCATTGCGTTCGACAAGCACTGGGTAGGTTCAACCGCGACGGTCGCCAAAGTGTCGAACATGATCACTCCGCCCGAACGACTGGATAAGCCCTGGGCGGTGCAAGTTCTGGCCGTGACCAAAGGTGGGACGTGGTTCGCGGTGGATCTGCAAGTGACCGGCACTGACAAGGTTCAGATGCTTAGCCTCCACCAGCTTAGTGAAAAGGCGGCAAAGACCATGCTGGCCTTCGACCTCGAAGTGTATGAGAAATTTTTCGGAAAACCTGATGTTGCATGAGGACAATGTGATGGAAAAAGTCAAAAGCGTAGATGCCGTGGAGTTCACGGCAGCAGATAAGAAGGCGATGACCCATGCGGCATACGCCCAGTGTTTCTTCATTCTGGCCCAAGTGATGGCATTCCCTTCCCTGGGGGTGGCTGGCGCTATGGTTGCTGCTCTGTGCGGCATGATGCCGTGGTTGACCAAGTTCGCCAAAGAGGCTCCATCGAAAGCCTTTGGCATGGTGATGGCTTCACTCTGCCTTGCTCCTGTGTACGGGAAACTCTGTGAGCTGGTGGTCCACGCGATTCAGGGAGCTTGAGCTTATGGGGGTAGTACGAGTTCCCTACCTCTTGGCTGAGCTGAAAGAACGCGGATGTGCTGATGAATCTGCTCTGGCGCAGGTTATGCAGCCTGGATGCCGAATTGGAGAGGAAGACCTGCGGAAGTTGGCCGCAAATTTAGGGCTTGAAGTGTCCGAGCTGGCACCAGCGCCAGAGAACGCGGCCAACACCCGGTTCAAAGCAAAGCTGAGAGGAGGTTTGGCCTCCTTTCTTTTTGAGTACGACGGCTGTTTCCGACATGCAGAAGGCTCCAGCCATGCAGAAATGTTGGGTATCGAGCAAGAAGACGACATAGGTCTTCCGAGTCGAGCTGCTGACGCCATGCTCCTGGAGAAGACGCTTTACCAGGTAATCGCTCGGGCTAAGTACATGCTCGGCAAAATCGACAGCAAGTTTGTCAGGTCAGAACAAGCAATCGAGTTCCGTGAGCAACTTGCTCCTGGGATCTTCAAACCAGGTTACAGAGGTTTCCGATTCAAGGAGGCTGCCGCTGGTGATTTGCCTACTGTCATGATTGACGGTCGGAAGTTCAACTGCGTTGCCAGCATAGCCAGAGCACATGGACTTGATCCGGTAACGGTGCGTAGGCGCATTGCGGACACCGGGAAGGCCGCAGACAAACTCTCCAATGATGAGTGGAAGCTCATCCTCGCCAAGAAAAAAGGTAAAGGGAAACCCTTCACCTATCTGGACAGGACCTACAGCAACATTGCTCAGTTCTGTCGTGAGCATCAGCTCAACACCAACCTTGTTTACCAGAAAGTCAAAGACCGGGCTGATAGCGCTGATGAAGAGTTCTGGGGACTGATAATCGAAACATGCAAAAGGAAAAACTAATGGCAGAAAACAAAGAGATCCCCTGGGAGAAAGAACTCATTGAGAAGTACATGTTCACCCTGCATAAAGAGCAGGTGAAAGACCGGCGCTGGCGGACCATGTTGCGTGTGCTTCGCGCATCTGGTTTCGTGCTTCTCATGATCGGCTTCATCATTTTGGCATCTAATCCGGGTGGGATGCCGTGGCAAAGCGCCAAGGCAGGAGCCCCTCACACCGCGTATATCAACATCCGTGGTGAAATTGCTGCTGGCACTCTGGCCGATGCTGATCACCTTATCCCGTCCATCCAAGCTGCATTCGACAACCCGAACTCACAAGCTATCGTGCTTCGCATAAACAGCCCTGGCGGTAGCCCGGTTCAAGCAGGACGGATTTATGACGAAGTGAAGGCGCAGCGAGCCCTTCATCCGGAGAAAAAGGTCTACGCCATCATTGATGACATCGGTGCCTCTGGCGGTTACTACATCGCCTCTGCTGCGGATGAAATCTATGCTGACCGCGCCAGCCTTGTCGGTTCTATCGGCGTCATCAGCTCGGGGTTTGGATTCACCGGCTTGATGGACAAGCTCGGCATCGAGCGCCGGGCTATCACTTCCGGAGAGCACAAAGCGCTTCTCGACCCATTCTCCCCTCTTACCTCTGACATGAAGAAATTCTGGGAGGGCGTTCTATCGAAAACCCACCAGCAGTTCATCGAACGAGTGAAGGCTGGGCGGGGTGATCGACTGAAAGACGACCCAGAGGTGTTTTCTGGATTGCTCTGGAACGGGGAGCAGGCCAAAGACATTGGGCTGATTGATGGCCTGGGTAGTTTGAACTCCGTGGCGCGAGACGTCATCCACCAGAGCAACTTGGTGGACTACACACCAACCGAAGACATCATCCGGCGACTGACCCAACGAGCGAAGCTCGAAGCCAGTTCCTTCGTGCAAGAACTCAGCGCTGTGAAAGTTTACTGATAGGAGCAGTTTGATATGACAGAACAAAGTACCAAATCACTACGTCTCGGGGTTGTTGCCGCCATTCTTTTGGGGCTCGTAGGAACCGGGTTCGGGATCTACCAGTTCGTGAAAGAGAAGGATCTGGCGCAAGAGATCGCCAACGTGAAGTCTACGGTCAACCAGGTGAAGGATGCCGAAGGCGTCACCTTCAAAAGCAAGGCAGAGTTTGAAGCTGCTGTGGCCGAAAGCATCAACAAGTTTGTCGCGCAGAAACAACAAGCCGACATCGATCAGAAGTATGCCCAGTTCGAGGCAGCACCTGAGAAGGTCGAAGAAGGCAAACACATCTACGGGGACCTTGGTGCTCGGTTCACGCTGGTGGAGTTCTCCGATATGGAGTGCCCATTCTGCAAGCGATTCCACGACACACCCAAACAAATTGTGGATGCCAGCAAAGGCAATGTGAATTGGCAGTGGAAGCACATGCCTCTCGATTTCCATAACCCGGCAGCTCACAAGGAAGCTCTGGCCGCTGAATGTATTGCTGAGCAGAAGGGCAACCGTGGCTTCTGGGTCTTCGTTAACGACATTTTCCACCATACCCAGGGGAATGGTGGCGGTGTTGCTGACCTGGCCTCTGTTGTCACTGGTGTTGGTGCTGATCTGGATGCGTTCCGGGAGTGCCTCGGCTCAGGAAAGTACGAAGACAAGGTTGAAGCTGACATCCAGAAAGCCAAGAGCTATGGCGTCAACGGGACACCAGCCACTTTTGTAGTGGACAACCATACCGGCAAGAGCCAGCTTCTCGGCGGCGCTCAACCGGCGCAAGCCATCATGGCCGTGATGCGAAAAATGATGATTGAGTCGCAACAAGACGACTCCGCGAACCAATAAAAACTTTCACATGTGAAAGTGGAGTGAGAACTGATGATCAAGATTACAACTAAATTGGGATGCCTTCTGGCGGGGCTGCTTGTCCTGTCGGCTTGCTCAAGCGTCCCTCAGCCAAACAACGAATACGCGAAGGCCTTGGATGATACCAAACAGGTATGCGCTGCCTGTGCCCTGGTTGGTAATGACCTGCTGGTTGCCCTCAACAAGTCATGCGACACCCCAATGACCCCCGAGACTCTTACAAGCGTCATGAACAGTAACCCGATGTTTGCCGCCATGATGGCAATTAACTCCATAGGTGGAACCGACTTCTATCAGGTTTACCGTGATGCGGCCATAGACACCCTGCGGTGCAATGAAATGGACAGTTGGCCTGATCGGACCAAGGTGCGTTTCCAGCAGCCCGACATGCAAAAGGCGCTGGCCTTGAGGGTTTCTGCCAGACAGCAGAAGGCAAATTAACTTTCACATGTGAAAGTCAGGCTCTCCGGGGCCTGATTTCACTATGAGGTGAATCTATGGAGTTACAAGAAGCAAAAGAGGCTCTCGATAGCCTTCATCCACACAAGGCCTCAGCGCCTTTGAGGCTTGTCATCCACCAGCCAGGTGGGATTGGTGGAACCCCTACAGTGGGGGTGAAAGCTATTCACGCAGGCTTTGACTGGGACAGCAACACCATCCTGATCTATCCGGAAGAGCAGCTCACCCGGTTGACGCCGGATGAGGTCGCCGCCATCACGAAGTCAGTATCGAAAGGACAGTCCTGGCATTCATATCAGCAGTTCAAGAAGTATCGGGAGCAGTTGGCCGAAGCCACGGAAGAAATTAATAGGCTCAGGGCTGAGCTGGGCAGGTATCAGAATAACGGGAGGGGGTAATGCTAAAACGCGGAATTATCAATCTCGCTGCTAGTTACATCATTGTTGATGCCCTACTCCGGAATGCAGCAATTTGGATCTTTGGCTTGTCCTTCTCCGTTGGTGGCACTTACGTCACTGGCGAGGCCAGTACATGGGTCGTTTACCTAGCCACTTCTGGTGCCATGACACTCTGTTCTGTCGTAACAGCCTACCTGCTCGTGACCTATCACCGCTGGGGGCTGATGACGGCCAGGGTCTGGTTGCTATTGAGTGCCTGCCTAAACGGCTATGCCGTCTATTTGAGTAGCCACAACATCCAGTTGGTGGTGGCACTGCTTTCCAGCCTGTTTATTGCTTTGTGGATGCTCAAGACCCTTGAGCAACCAGCAGTGAAGGGGACGTACAAGGTAATCGCTGATCTTCACCGTCAGCTATGGGGAATGTTGAAGGGGCAAACACAATGACGACGAATACTCAAAACGCGAACGCCAACCAGGTTCGGTCTTTACGCGACATGCTTGTCCCCGCCCTGTTGTTCTATGTGGTGATGACGGCCATGTTTGTGGGTCTTGACGCATTCATGGATAAACCCACCAGCATGAACCTGCCATTTATGCCGTTCCTTGTCTCGATGGTGAGTTTTACCAGTGACGCACGTCGAGCGTGGGACTGGCGAAACGGGACCAAGGTTGTAGCTGTATTGACTGCGGTAGCCATGCTGTTGGCATTCATCTATCAGCTCGCGGTCGGAGAGATGAATCTCTTAGGGGTTGGTATATACCCGGCCACAGCCATCCTTCTGTTGGCAATCTCCTGGGTGATTCGCGCTATCGGAAAGACAGCACCTTTCCAGTTCCTGGGGAGACACCTGGCGCGGTTTGGTGCATCGAAGTGGGTCCAGCGTACCGCCGCAGTCATTGTGCTCGCGGGAGGCCTTGCCATCACTATCTATGCCTACTGGCTTAACCACGGGAGCTGATGATGATCATTGCAACGAAGAACGGCTTTCTGGTGGCCGCAGAACTAATCAGGGAAGAGGCCGGGTACTGGCTACTACAGCCTCGTGACCAAAAGACGCCGGTCAGGGTGAATAAGCAGGATAACAATAAACGCGCTTTCACGCATATGGGAGACGCCCTTCGCTGGGCCGGTGATCCTGAGCTTGCAAAGCAATTCGATGCCGAGGGGGAAGAACATGCAAATTCGTGACTACATGACAAAGTTGTTTGACGCATTTGGTGATGTGGAGGAAGTCACCCGAGAAATGCTTCTGGAGCAGGCGGAGCTCATTCATACGATCAGCGATAAGTGTCAGAGCACAGGCCTGTTTCTGGATAGTCAGGTTCGTTTCAACCAGTTCGTTCAAGAGATTGAGGCTGACGACAAGGTAGAGGATCGGTTGCTTCATGCTTGGTGCTGGGTAATGGACCGAATAGTGAAGGCTCCAACATCCTTTCACATGGATGGGGCTGTGATTTTGACAATGCCTCTGGTCGCCAGATACCTGCCACCGGTTGAACAGGAGCCGGAAACCATCGTGGTGAATCTCGATGAGGACTACAAGGCTCCTGTAGGCAACCAAACGCTCTGCGAGCTCGTTATGGAACGGAGGCATTGGCCGCAAGGTGCAACCTGTGCGACCCAAGAAGCGGACGGGGGAGTCCTCTACTGGGACGCCCCGGTTGATGTGGTAGAGGAAGGCAGAAAGGTCGCCGGTAAGCACGGCATGATGGCCGAGATCGGATTGAAACATCAGGTTGATGCCTGGTATGCAGATATGGACGAAACACGGCTCGCAACCGATTGGAACACCGCCGTCATTACGCCTCACTGCTTGCTGCTTTCCTATCTGGATGTGCTTCAAAAGAACAAAGTTCCCTTTGATGAAGGTGTGCAGCTCGCTGCCGAATGGGTGAAGCAACTTGGCGGGGAATTTCGTGAAGACACTGAGGAAGCGCCGGAAGCTGAGGCTTCAGTGCTTTCCCTGGGGAGAGCCACGGCTCATTGCTTTAAACCCTATCCGGACACAAAAAATTTCTATTACGAGGCCTAAGCCTCACCCAAACAGGAGGATCAACATGCGATACCAGGTATTTAAAACGAAGGAAGGGGGCCAGCCGGTGTTTACGGCACCGTGGTACTGGTTGGCCTCTGCCATTGCTCACTGGTCATCTCTTAACTGGGATGCCTGTCGAATCGTAGACAGCAAGGTGGATGAAACAAGGCTCTGTTGGGCCAAGGCTCTACCGGCTGGGAAAAAAAAGTAATTTGGATGGAGTGATTATGAGGTTAGGTTTTGTGAAAAATACGGGGGTTTCAGCGTTCCTGGTAGCCATGCTGGTGGTGGCCCCTCAGGTATGGGCAGAAACCTTTACTGCGAAGGTTGTGGGGGTGTCTGACGGTGATACGGTCAAGGTCCTGACTGAACAAAGCTGTGACTCCGGGAAAGATTGCCGGAGCGGCAAAATCCAGTACCGGGTAAGGCTGGCGGAAATCGACACCCCAGAGAAGAAACAACCCTACGGCTCAAAGGCGAAACAGGCGTTGTCCGATCTGGTGTTTGGTCGAATGATTAAAGTCGAGCAAATCGACAAAGACCGTTATGGCCGTCTGGTCGCCAACCTTTATGTCGATGGCAAATGGGTCAATGCCGAAATGGTCCGTTCTGGGAGTGCGTGGGTGTACCGGCAGTACGCCAAAACACCGGAGCTGTTCAAGCTGGAGGCCGAAGCCAAAGCCGATAAGCGAGGTCTCTGGGCATTACCGGAATCGGAGAGAACTCCCCCTTGGGAGTGGCGAAGAAAGCACTAACCACACCCCAGAGTATGCAGGTGTAAACAGTAACCAAGAAAACAAACAGGAATAACGATGAACAAAAGTGAACTGATTATGAAAGTGGCCGAAGACGCTGACATTAGCAAAGCAAAGGCCGAAGCTGCGGTAAATGCGCTGATCAACTCAGTGACAGAGGAGCTTAAAGCGGGTGGGACAGTAGCGCTCACTGGGTTTGGTACTTTCCACGTTAAGGAACGCGCAGCGCGAACCGGGCGGAATCCCCAGACTGGAGAGAACATCCAGATCGCGGCGGCCAACATTCCTGGGTTCAAAGCTGGTAAGGGGTTGAAAGACTCCGTGAACTAGATCTTAATCATGTGACACATGAATAAGGTTTACATAAGGCTCCTTCGTGGGAGCCTTATTCATATCAGACATGAATAAGGGGAAGGGATGAGATTGTCGTCAACTCAAAAAGACGTTTTGTTCATTCTATACGCAATTGAGGCCGGTGGAAAAGCCGAGCCTGTACCAGGTGTAAAAATACTGGAGATGATCAATTCAGCTCGCCAGAGCGGTATTCATGGAACGAACTTCCGAACGTCATGCCACACGCTGGTGGAGAACGGCCTGTTGAACAAGTACCGGAATGCTTCTCTAAAGCTGGCCTTTAGGCTGACCGACGATGGCAGGGAACGTGCAGGAGAGATATACCGAAAACGGCTGGAAGAAGAGCAAGAGAAGTAATACGCCCCATAACGGGGCGTATCGAGTTAAACGGCAAAGCCGTAGTGGGTGCCGTCCGGAAGTTCAACATCGAGGCGTAGCTTGCCACCGGAGGCCTCAACGTACCGCTTAATGGACGACAGCTTGAGATCTCGTCCAGGTTTTTCCATCTCGGAGACTGTCGGCTGTCTCACACCCAGAGATGCAGCAATTTCCCCCTGGGTAAGGTTCATGCGATCACGAAGCTCTGCCAAGTGGATGTTCAGTAACATCTCAGTGGCCGCTTTCTGTGCTTTGGCAACAACCTCAGGCTTTTCTGTTGCCAGCATTTGGTCAAGAGTTCTTGCCATAACGTCACTCCTTCTTCAATTTATCCAAGTGCGCCGCAAACTCACGGTCTGCAATTGGGATCATTACTTCATAAAACCTTTTCTCGTCCCCGGTCTTGTTACCGGCGCAGAGAAGAATCCCCTTACGCTTTGGATCGAACGCAAAGAACGCTCTGATAGGATCTCCTTTGCTTTGGACCCGAAGCTCTTTCATGTTGCTGTAGGATGAACCGTTAACAGTATCCGCGTATGGCCTCGACAGCATGGGGCCTCTATCTCGCAGCACCATCATCGAAGCCAGCACGTTTGCTCTATCGGTATCATCCAGAGCATCGAACCACTCATCAAAGGTGTCGGTTGTCTCGATGACCCACATGATTTCTCCTTACTTAATATAGGTGCAATCCTATATAGATTCAAACCTATAATCAAGAAAAATCGGCGGCGATGGGGGCCGAAATGTCAGTAAGTAGTCATGTGACTAAAATAGGGGGTAGAATAAGCCTCGATATAGTCATGTGACTAAAAGGTGTCCTGAATGAACAACCTACCCCTACTGCTCGATGCAAGAGAAGCCATTGACTACTACCACCAGCATCCAGGCATGACTGATGCAGAAAAGGCCTATGTGGTCGCGTTCCTAAGCGGAGAGGGGCGTTCAAACAGTCAGATCAGAGAGGATCTGGGTATTGAGAAGGTCTATACGGTTACACACCTGAAACGCGCCGGTACGCTATCGGAGGAAGAGCTAACACTCTGGCTCAGAAATCCACGCAAGATCACCCTGGGGCATGTGAGGGCCGTGGCTAAGTTACCTTTCAGCAAGAGAGAAAAGCTCCTGAGGGATCTCCTGCATACCAGGACACCGGTTCATAAATTTGAGGCGATAGCGAAGGGCAAAGAAGTGGACAGGGATGCAGACATTAAGCGCCTGGAGACCCTGATGAGCGATGCTACGGGTAGGCCTATCAAAGTTCGCTATAACCCCGCGAAGCGCTCCGGGGAACTGACGCTGGGATTCTTCACGCTCGATGACCTGGATGACGTGTGCAAGGCTTTGGGGTTTGATCCAAGCGAGCAGATGTAAACCAGAAAACTTTCACATGTGAAAGTCTTGCAAGGTGTCTTTTTATTGTTTACAGTATCATAAAATGAATCTGTAAAGGTGCGCGATGAATGTGCTTCCAACGAAAAGCTGGCCTTGGGCGTTATAACTCAACCAGACCTGAGTGGCTGGCGGCGTACCGAAACGCAAGATGTATGAGAAGCTCAGGTAAAGAACCTGATGCTTCTCTTTCCGGGATAGCTTGGAAGGCGCAACTCATTGTTGCCCATGAAAGAGGCAGAATTGACAGCCTGGCTGTCCCTTTGGATGCCAGATTGATAGCAAAGAACCTCATCGACGAGATCCTTGCTGAGGAGAACTGATGGACGAAAAAATTACCTACGAAGAAATGCTTGAACAACTCGACCAGAAAGGCATCCGCGTCACCAACGGGGCGAGACGGCTTTATGTCGCGTTGAACAACGGAGTCAAAGCTGAGGTGCTGGGTAACTGCGGTCCCGCCACAATCAGCTTGGTTGACGGGATGATTGTTGTGGAAGAGCAGACTCTCCACTAAGGGCAGCAGCATGGGCAAAAAAGTACACATCATTTGTGGAAAGTGCGGCAGTGACGAGATGAACTTTGTCATCAATGAACACTGTCCAGACGATCCCCAGAATGTTGCCAGTATGTCCTGCTCAAATTGTTGCGAACTGACAGGCATAGCCGAGTGGTCGGAATTTAATGGACGTGAGCTGAAAGGTGAAGCCGTCGCCCTATCAACACCGGCAAACGTGAATGCTCTTCTAGGATTGCTTCGCCAGGCGATGGACAGCGTTGAGTATCGCCTCTATGGCGGGGACATGTCATTGAGCGGTAATGATGCTGCCGAACTCATAGACCTCCAGGAGCGAGCTGAGAAGGTCTTGTCTGTTCTTCGGAGTGATCAGCATGAGTGATTTATACGAACCGCTTGAGTTTGTGTTCTGCGGCTTTAGGAAAGGGGACGCTGGGCTATTTATCTCGGTAGCCACTTTGCGCGATGGTGTTTTAGGCCGTGAGATGTATTTCTCAAAGGGAAAAAGCAAAAGGCGCTGGGTTGTCGGTGGCATTTACTCAGGGGCCTCGTTTTCGGACAACGGAGCAAAAGGTCTGGATGATGCTCATTACGTTAAAGCATGGGAAGTGCAAGGCGACAAGATAGAGTGGCAAGCAAAAAGCGAGCAAGCCGAAGCCTTGGCGCGAAGCGAGAAACTTGAAGCCGACGATAGGAAGCGCAATGAACTCGAAGAGCTGATGCTACCCATCAGGAAGCAATATGGGGCATTAACAAAGCGACGTGATAGGGCAGGGGCCGCAGCTCTTGAAGAAGCTGTCCTGAGAGCGCTGAGAGCGCCCATCAGGAAGGCTGAGGAGAAATAACCGTGGAGCCAGTCTTAGCTAAAGCATTCGCCGGTTTTAAAGTCGTAGCTGTAAGTGCCCATCAGATTGGCTTTTCGGCTTTTCTTGCCATTGGTGTTTGCTGGCGCTTTAGGGGTCGCAAGTACGCCATAGAACAGGATACCAACAAGTGCCGCTTGCCACGCGAAAACAGCAACCAGAATCCAAAAAGCAGCAGCCAGAACCGGCAGTTTGTGCAGAAGGTTGAGCACCGACTTGGCCCAAATCACTGCCGGGATAGCCAGCACTGCGTAACCCCAGTTGGTGGCCTCAAGCATAGCCAGGCCAAGAATAACAACAGCCATCAGCGCGATATTCAGTACATGTTTCATGGTCATCTCTCCTTTTCAACTTACACTTTTATCCTATCACAGCATTAAAAAATGCAACTGTGAAAGGGCATTTTTCATTCAAAAAGAGGTGACACTTTGAGTGCAATTATCAGCAAGTGCGGCATGTACAGATACCGTCTGGAAAGGGATGTGCAACCCGAAGGCCTTGTGTTCGGTTATTTTGGTGTAAACGGCTCTACGGCCACGGCCACCGAGGACGATCACACGGTCAGAAAGTGGATAGGGTTTACCAAGGTCAACGGAGGGAGGCGATTCATAGTCGGTAATGCTTTTGCTTTTCGGGCGACCGACGTTCGAGAGCTGGCTACGGCGGTTGATCCTGTCGGGCCTGAAAATGAAATCCACTTGGAAAGGATTATTCGGGATGCTGATGTCTTGGTGCCCTGCTGGGGGAGCCGAACTAAGCTGCCTAAGTCTTTGCATGTTCATTTGGACAGGCTTTTAGAGCAGCTCGTTGCATCTGGGAAGCCGGTATTGGCATTTGGCGTGACTGGTTCGGGGGACCCGAAGCACCCACTAATGCTTGGATATTCGACAAAACTTGTGCCCTGGGGAGGAAAATAATTATGTCGATGCTTGAAGCACGTTACTTCGTGGCAAAGATAAGCGATGCACAGGCCGTGCTCTGCGATGAGGAGCTGGCGACACTGGAAAGGCTGATCCGGAAGGTTGATGATGGCCGCAGAGCAAATGGCAAGAGCTCGCTTACTTGCGTTGTTGTCGAAGAAGATTGGCCGAACTGGCAGCAAACGGTTGACTCTGTACTTTCACTTGCTGACGGGAAAGACAACGATTGGACCAATGCCACACCAGAACAAATCAAGGCCTTTTGGGTCGATGACTCAGTTTGGAAAACTCTGGATGGCCGGGATAAATGGATTGAAGATCTCGACCTGCTGGTGGACGGTTCCCCGGTGGCTTCTGAGTGGGAACCTTTTGGCTTGGAATCAGGGCAGTCTGTCGTCATACGAGGCGGATGGATAGAAGGGAATGCCTTGAGTGATGATGGCGTACCGCTAGTGCAGGCATTCGTCGCTTGGAAACAGGGCCAAGACAACCACTAAAGGAAAATTACTTCGGAAGGGCGGCTATGGCCGCTTTCTTTTTAATATTTACAGCATCACATAATGATACTATGATGTTGTTAATTTACTTGGGGAGGCGCTTATGCTCACTGCTAAATGTATAGGGTGCGGATGCACCGATGATCACGCTTGTGTTGAAAAGGCACTGTTGCAAAGTTAGCGATGAGGCAGCCTTTTGTCTTATTCAAAGGCCTTACATTTCAAAAACTCTGCTTACC